>NZ_JBHJUK010000211.1:0-11446 GCF_042266225.1 Kitasatospora sp. NPDC056181 | reverse complement strand
CCGGGTGCGGGGCGCGTGGGTCGGTTCGGGTGTGGATGCGGTGCGGGTGCCTGTCCCGGGGCCAGGATGCCTGCCGCCGGAGGCACCGGACGGTCAGGCGAAGGCCTCGGCGGAGTCGGAGGTCAGGGCGGACAGGTCGATCGGTGCGCCCGCTTCGAGCGACGCCGCCTGGATGTTGCGTCCGACCTCCTTCTCGGCGGCCTGGAAGTCGGGCGCCTGGAGTTCGAAGGTGGCGCTGGCGAACCGGCCCAGGGCGGCCTGCTCCGGGTCCGGGTGGGGGTTGCGGTAGAGCTGTCCGGCGCGGTCGCGCAGCTCCAGCATGGTGGGGATGGCGAGCGCCATGTCCCGGGGCCGTCCGTTGAAGGCGGAGTCCAGGTAGCACAGCAGCACGGCGTAGCGGGAGTTGAACGCCACCGCCTGTTCGTACACCGCGCTGGTGGCCTCGAACCGCTTGTAGTCGGCGACCTTGGAGTCGCCGTGGATCGGGTAGGCGTCGTCCCAGGTCACGTCGATCAGCGGGCCGCTGGGCTGGTCCTTGGGGCGGTCGTCGGGGCCGTAGCTGCGCCCGGTGTAGATCTCGTTGAAGCGGAAGTAGTGGGCCAGTTCGGGCTGTTCGCCGAAGCGGTTGTTGCTGTTCCAGATGGTGTCGTGGACGCCCTCGCCCTGCTCGGTGATGGTCTCCAGCGCTTCGAGCGCCGAGTTGCGGCCGTCGACCGGGAAGACCTCGCCGCCGGAGTTGTAGAAGTCCTCCGGGCCGACCTGGTGGCCGGGCTTCTCGCGGGTGAAGACCCGGTCGTGGCCGAGGGTCCTGATGAGGTACTCCAGGCCCTCCCGGATGGTGTCGTAGAACTGCCCGATGGAGGTCCAGCCCGAGCCCTGTTCGGCGGCGGGCGTCATCGCCTTGGGCTGCTCGATCCGCAGGAAGGTGCTGAGCGCCTCGGGGGAGAAGTGCTGCAGCCCGATGCTCGGTACGGTCTCGCCGCTGAAGGGCAGGCGGGCCGGGTACTTCGCGACGAAGCCGGTGTCGACCCTGGGGGTGCCGCCGACCGCGTTGAGCAGGTTGGCGACCAGCGTCATGTGGAGCATCTCCTCCAGCAGGACGGCGCGGATCGCGTAGTACGCGGTGCGGTTGGTGCCGGGGCGGATGGTGTACATCCCGGTCATGTAGACGGGGACGGTCAGGTGCTCCACCTCCAGCGCGGCCTGGAGGTACTTGCGCAGGTCGGGCATGGTCCTCGGGATGCCGAAGCCCGCTCGGTCCAGTTCGAGGGCGGTGATCACGTCAGTACCTCCGACTCGTCGGCCCCGCCGGCCGGTCGCCGTGCCTCCGCGCCGCGGAGATCGGCCGGCCGGCGGTCGAGGAGCAGGTCCTGGTGGATCTGCTCCGCGCTGCGCAGGGCCAGGGCCAGCATGGTGATGGTGGGGTTGCTGGTGCCGATGGAGGGCATGCTGCCGCAGCCGACGGCGTACAGGTTGGGGTGTTCCCAGGTGCGCTGGTACTCGTCGACCACGGAGGTGGCCGCCGAACCGCCCATGATGTGCGTGCCGGCGCCGTGCCCGGCACCGCTGTAGGCCAGGTGCAGGGTCTCGCCGTCCAGGGTGTGCTCGAAGTGGCCGAGCGGGGGCACGCCGTCGCGCGGCGCGTGGTCGGTGTAGTCGGTGGCGCCGAGGCTGTGGAAGATCCGCTGCGCGACCTTCCGGGCGGCGAACAGCCCGTCCCGGGTGTGCCGGTCGAGGTCGTAGGTGATGACCGGGCGGAGGTTGCCCATCGCGTCGCGGTAGCGGCGGTCGATGGTGACCCGGTTGTTCGGGTTCGCCGACTGCTCGACGGCGATCTGCAGTTGGAGCTGTCGGCCGACGGTGGAGCCGAGCAGCCGGCGCAGCTCCGGTCCGAACACGCCGTCCGGTCGCACCTCGCCGTTCTCGTCACCGCCGATTCCGAGGGAGGTGGCGACGTTGCTCATCGGCGCGCCGGTGGCCCAGCCCCAGCCCCAGTTGCCGATCTCGATCCGGAACGGGGCACGCTGGGCACGCCCGTCGCCGAAGCGGAAGGCCTCCCAGCCGGAGGTGTGCCCGGGCCCGCGGAACGGGCCGACCGGTCCGCGCCTCTCGTCGGCGAGCGCCCAGTTGAGGATGGTCGGGTGGTCCATCAGGTTGCGGCCGACCTGGTCGCTGCCGTTGGCGAGGCCGGAGAACAGCAGCAGCCGCGCGTTCTCGATGGCGTGCGCGGCCAGCACGACCATGTCCGCCTGGACGACGTACGAGCGGCCGACGGGCGAGGCCGGGTCGGTGTAGGTGCGGAACTCCACCCCGCTCACCCGGCCGCCCCGGGTCGCGCCCGCCAGCCGGACGCGGGTCGCGACGCAGCGGGTGGCGAGCGAGACCGTCTTCGAGAACCGGGCCTGCTGGCGCAGCGGGTGGGACTTGGCCTGCACCGGGCAGATCGGCACGCAGCTCGCGTTGCCCACGCAGCGCTCGCCGTAGTTCGGCAGGCCCACCGCGCTCTCCGGCCGGTAGGGGACCGGGGAGTAGTCCGGGTTCGGAGTGGAGTTGCGGGCCTGCGGCAGGCTCCTGACCTGGAGCTCGTACGTCTCGGCGGTGACCTCGTCGAGGATGTTCGTGCCGTTGAGGCCGCTGCAGTACTCGTCGATGTAGCTGGCCGGGATCTGATGCATCGGGTAGACGTAGTCGTCGCTGGTGACGACTCCGATCGCGCGCTGGTCGTCCGCGTTCCCGGCCACGCCGATCTCCAACTCGGCCCGGGCGTACCAGGGTTGCAGTTCCTCCGCGCCGAGCGGCCAGCTGCGGCCGTAGCCGAACCCCTCGGTGGCGAAGTCCTCGGGGTGCATGCGCGGCACCGCGCCGAGCCAGTGCATGGCCGCGCCGCCCAACTCCCGCAGGTAGTCGGTGCCGTAGGGCAGTCGGCCGTTCTGGACGAAGTAGCCGTTGGCGGTGAACTCCGGCTGCCCCGGCTTCGGGTCGCGCACGGGGGCGAGGTCGAGGACGTCCGGGTAGGGGGCGGCGGTGTTGCGCCGGTAGGCGGAGTTGGGCACCTTGGCGACGGCGGAGTGGTAGGTGGTGAGCGAGCCGAGGTAGCCGGGCCAGGTTTCGGTGCCGCTGTTGCCGGCCTCCAGGATCAGGACGTTCCAGCCCAGGTCGCCGAGTTCCCTGGCGATCAGGCTGCCGGACCAGCCGCCGCCGACGATGACGACGTCGTAGCGCCGGCGGACGGCCTCGTCCGCGCTGATGGTGGTGACGCTCTCGGTCATGCGTGCTCCTCACGGGCGGCGGGCCCGGCCGAGGTCGGGACGGCGGACGGCGGGATCTGGCGCCAGGCGCGGTAGCCGGGCAGCAGGTGATCGGGCACGGCGTCCAGCGCGACCTCGGACTCCAGGCCGGTGCGGCAGACCAACTCCTCACCGAGGCCGAGGTCCTGGCGCAGCCCGTCGGCGGTGGGCTGGGCCGGCGGCCTGACCGCCCAGGTGCCGAAGCCCGGCGGCTTCGCCCCGGCCGGGTGCCCGTGGAAGGTCCGCCACACCAGGCCCTCGACGTACGCCTCCGGCGCGACCACGAACTCCTCGTTGGCCATCTGGCGGCGCAGCGCCGCGTGCGCGGCCGGCGCGAGCCGGGGCCAGGCGCCGGTGAGCCACATGTACGTCAGTGCCCGGGCCACCTCCAGGTGGACGGGCGACAGGTCCTTGGGACCGCCGCGCTCCGAGGCGGCCACCCCCCACGCGGTCCAGAACTCCGCGAAGGCGGCCGCCCCGACCTGCTGCCGGGCGGTCTCCAGGTAACGCTCGGCCATGCCGGTGGCGTACAGGTCGAACGCGGGGAAGCCGGTCAGCGGCACACAGAGGTCGACGAACTCCTCGACCTCTTTCGTCACAGCGGGAACCGTCATCGTGCTCCTCTCTCACAGGGGACTTCGCCCGGACGGCGGCGGACGCCGTACCGAGAGCCGTTCCTGGGCGAACCGTTCAGCATCATCGCCCACCCGGGCGGCCCAACCCCGGCTCAGCCGGGCCACGCGCCCGGTTTCACCCGACCGGGTGATGGCGGCTCCCGGTGCGCGTCAGGGAGCGGGGGTTCACGGCCTCCGTGCGAAGCCCACTGTCAGTACACGTCGCGGACGTAGCGCTTCTCGGCCGCGAGCTGCTTGACGTAGGCGGCGGCGTGGTCCTCGTCGAGTCCGCCGTGGGTGACGGCGATGTCGCGCAGGGCGCGGTCGACGTCCTTGGCCATCCGGCTGGCGTCGCCGCAGACGTAGAAGTGGGCTCCGTCCTGCAGCCAGGACCACAGCAGGGCGCCGTTCTCGCGCATCCTGTCCTGCACGTAGACCTTGGCGCGCTGGTCGCGGGAGAAGGCGAGGTCGAGGCGGGAGAGGGTGCCGTGGCGGTGCAGTTCCTCCAGTTCCTGCTCGTAGTAGAAGTCGGTGGCGCGGCGCTGTTCGCCGAAGAGGAGCCAGTTGCCGGCGCGGTGGCCGAGGGCGCGCCGGTGCTCGAGGAAGCCCAGGAAGGGTGCCACGCCGGTACCCGGTCCGACCATGACGGCCGGGGTCGTGGGGTCGGCCGGGGGGCGGAAGTGCGGTGAGCGCTGGACGAACAGCGGGACCTCGGTGCCGGGTTCGGCGTCGGCGAGGAAGGTCGAGGCGACTCCCTTCCGCCGGTGGCCGCGGGGGCCCTCGTAGCGCACCACGGAGACCGTGAGGCTGACCCTGCCGGGGGTGGCGAGCGGGCTGGAGGAGATGGAGTACAGGCGCGGTTGGAGGCGCTTGAGGGTGTCCGTCCACTCCTGGGCGCCGAGTCGGACGGGGTACTCGGTGAGGAGGTCGACCGCCTGACGGCCCCAGCTCCACCTCGCGAGCCCGTCCTTGTTGTCGGGGCGGAGCAATCGCTTGAGATCCCGGTCGCCGGTGTGTTCGACCGCGAGGCGCAGGAGGTCGGGGGTGATGCGGGTGATGTCGAGGTGATGGGTGAGCGCCTCGGCGAAGCCGGCGGTGGCGGTGCCGGTGAGTACGACCTCGGCGGCCGGGTCGAGGCCGGTGACGGCCAGCCACTCGTCCACGAGACCGGGGCAGTTGGCGGGGCGGACGCCGAGGGCGTCGCCGGCCTCGTAGGCGAGGGAGTCGCCGACGTCGAAGGTGAACCGGCGGACCTCCTTGGCCGCGCCTGCCAGGCTGAGGAGCTGGTTGCCGCAGAGCGGCGCGCGGTGGGGGTCGTTCCTGGTGGGGCGGGTGGCGGCGTCGGCGACCGGGCCGGCCGCCGGTGCTGCCATCGGTGCTGCCGCCGGCACTGTCACCGGAGTGTCCGCGGAGCCCTGGCCAGGTGCCGGGCCGTCGAGGTTGGTGAGGACGGCCTTGAACCAGGTGTCGGCGCTCTCCCCGTCGTCGGGTTCGCACTCGGCGCGGGGGTGCAGGCGGGTGGCACCGAGTGCGGCGAGGCGTTCGTCGAGGCGGCGGCCGTGGCCGCAGAAGTCGTCGTAGGAGGAGTCGCCGAACGCGAGGACGGAGTAGCGGACGTCGCGCAGCAGCGGGGCATCGGGAGCACTGAGCCCCTGCCAGAAGTCCGCGCCGTTGTCGGGGGCGTCACCGTCGCCGAACGTACTGGTGATCAGGAGGACGTCGGTGCCGGCCGTGAGCTGTGCCGGGTCGGCGTCGGCCATGGCGAGCAGGGTGGGGGCGTGGCCGGCTTCGGCGAGGCGCGCGTTCAGGGCGGCGGCGTACTCCTCGGCGTTGCCGGTCTGCGAGGCCCAGAGGACGAGCATGCGGCGGCTCGGAGCCGGCGCCTCGGCGGGGGGACCCGGTGTCGTCGCGGGTTCGGCGACGGGTGTCCGCGCGCCGCCTCGGTCGCCGCCGCGGTCTCCGCCGTGGTCGCCGGTGCGGGAGAAGGCGCCGGCGAGGACGCCGTTCACCCACAGGGCGGTGTCCGGGGGGAAGGGGGCGGTCGACGGGAGTACGGGCACGTCAGTGTGCGGGGCCAGGGCGACGCCGGCGAGGTAGCCGGAGAGGTAGCGGCGCTCGTGGTCGGCCAGTGCCGGCGGAGCGAGGTCGGTGAGGCCGAACAGCGTGGCCAGGGCGGGCAGGGCGGCCGGGGCCGGACCGGCCTGCCCGTGGGCGAGCGCCGTGACGGCTCGCGGCCCCGCGTCGGACCCGGGGGCGGCCGCGGTCACGGGCGTGGCCGTGTCGGCGGCGGGGACGGTGCTCGGACGGGCCTGCACCGGTGCGGACGTCTTGGCGAGGTTCACGGCGCAGACCTTGAGTTCCGGCTGGTAGGAGACGGGGTCGACGGCATCGTTGGTGACGGCGTTGATGGAGAGGTACTCGCCGAACAGGTCGTTCCAGTGGAACGGGGCGAAGCTGTTGCCGGGGCGCACCCGGTCGGTGACGACGGCGGGCAGGACGGCGCGGCCGCGGCGGGAGGCGACCTCCACGTGGTCCTCGTCGGTGATGCCGAGGCGCCGGGCGTCCTCCGGGTGGATCTCGATGAAGGGGCCGGGGTTGAGCCTGTTGAGCTTGGCGACCTTGCCGGTCTTGGTGAGGGTGTGCCACTGGTGCTGGAGCCGGCCGGTGTTGAGGACGAACGGGTAGTCGTCGTCCGGGAGTTCGGCAGCAGGGAGGTGCGGTCGGGCGAAGAACCGGGCACGACCGTCCGGGGTGGGGAAGACGAGCCGGGGGCGGGTACCGTCGGGTCGTTCCAGCAGGGCCTGGCTCACGCCGTCGTTGAGGTAGCGGACCGGGTTGCGGGCCCCGGCGCCGGGTGCGGCCGGCCACTGCACCGGGGCGTCACGCAGCCGCTCGTAGCTCACGCCGCGCAGGTCCCATCCGGTCTGCGGGTTCCAGGCCCGTTTGAGCTCCTCGAAGACCTCCTCCGCACTGTCGTACGTGAACGCCTCGGCGAAGCCCATCGCGCAGGCGACACGGGAGATGAGCAGCCAGTCCGGGGTGGCCTCGCCGGGCGGGGTGACGACTCCGGGGACGAGGGTGAGGTTCCGCTCCGAGTTGGTCATGACGCCGTCGGACTCGGCCCAGAGCGTGCCCGGCAGCACCACGTCGGCGTACGCGTTGGTCTCCGTCTCCGCGAACACGTCCTGCGTGATCACGAGTTCGGCCGTCTCCAGGCCCTGGATGACCGTCCTGCGGTTGGCGACGGAGGCGACCGGGTTGGTGCAGATGATCCAGCACGCCTTGATGTCGCCGGCGGCCATCCGCTCGAACATCTCGACCGTGCCACGGCCGACCTCGGTGCGCAGCGAGCCCTGCTCGATGCCCCACAGGCTCTCGATGAAGGCCCGGTCGTCGTCGGCCAGGACGGAGCGCTGGCCGGGCAGACCGGGGCCCATGTAGCCCATCTCGCGGCCGCCCATGGCGTTGGGCTGCCCGGTCAGGGAGAGCGGGCCGGAGCCGGGGCGGCAGATCGCACCCGTCGCGAGGTGCAGGTTGACCAGGGCGTTGGTGTTCCAGGTGCCGTGGGTGGACTGGTTGAGCCCCATCGTCCAGCAGCTCATCCACTCGCCCGCCTCGCCGATCCACTGCGCGGCCTGCCGGATGTCGGCCTCCGGGAGGCCCGTGATCCCGGCGACCTTCGCCGGGGTGTAGTCGGCGAGGAAGGCCGGCATCTCCTCCCAGCCGTCGGTGAACTCGGCGATGAACCCGGGGTCGGTGTGGCCGTTCTCGACCAGGAGGTGCAGCAGGCCGTTCAGCAGGGCGAGGTCGGTTCCGGGCCTGATCTGGAGAAAGAGATCGGCCTTGTCGGCGGTGGCGTTGCGGCGCGGGTCGACGACGATCAGCCGGGCACCGGACGACTTGACCCGGTCCATCATCCGCAGGAACAGGATCGGATGGCAGTCGGCCATGTTCGCGCCGATCACGAAGAAGGCGTCGGCCCGCTCGAAGTCCTCGTACGAGCCGGGCGGGCCGTCCGAACCCAGCGACAGCTTGTATCCCGAACCTGCCGAAGCCATGCACAGCCGCGAGTTGGACTCGATCTGGTTCGTCCGCACGAAGCCCTTCGCGAGCTTGTTCGCCAGGTACTGCGCTTCCAGTGACATCTGCCCGGAGACGTAGAAGGAGAGCGCGTCGGGCCCGTGCTCGTCCAGGATCGCCCGCAGCCGACCTGCCACCGCCGCCACGGCGACGTCCACGCCGACGGGGACGGCGGGTTCCTCCCGGGTACTGCGGACGAGGGCCGTCCCGAGGCGGCCCGGCGCGGCCAGCATGTCCGCGTGCGTCGCGCCCTTGGTGCACAACCGCCCCCCGTTCGCCGGGTGGGCCTTGTCACCGGACACCTTCGCCACGGTTCGGCGGCCGTCCGAGCCGGTCGTCAGGTCGAGAACGACCCCGCAGCCCACGCCGCAGTACGAACAGACCGTCCTCGCCCGACCGCCGGCAGTCCCGACCACACGTCCCCCTCCATCATGCGGGCCCAGACCCACCCGTCGAACGTGCGGCGGCGCCTGCACGGACGCCCAACCTAGGAAGCGCGTGTTGCGGTGGACCGCGGAGATCGATTCGGTGCCGTTACACCGCCCGCACCGGGCCCCGCCGCGGCTGTGAGGGCGCTGTCCGTCGGTTCCGAGGCCCTGCCGCATCCGCATCGCGGTGGAGCGGGTCACTTCCTCGTGGCGCACGCCACCGCGGAGCCTCCTCGGAATTGTGTCCGAATCGAGGGCCTTGTATGGATGGTTGGTGGATGGCACGCTTGGGCGCTGTGATCGACACGTGGAAGCGGTCGGCGGCTGCGCCGGGTGTGGCGAACTGGTGGTTACAGGCGCTGCCCGGGGTCGAGCGGGCCGGGGCGGTCAGGCCGGACTGGGCGGCCTTCGTCGACGAGGTGGTGGCCGGGCCGCCGTCGGGGGGTTCTCGCCCGGCCGCCGGTGGAGTCCCCGGGGATGACGGATTCGTGGCGATTCTTGCCCCGTTCGCGGAGCGGGCCGCGGAACGGCTGCCCGACCGGCACGGGGAGGGCGCCGCGGTCCGGGCCGCGTTCGTGCGTCGGCTGGCCCGTGCGCTGGCGCGGTGCTGCGCCCGTGTGCTCGTGCTGGAACTCCACGCGGCGAGGGCGCGAGGTGGGCTCGAAGGGGGCACACCGTCCGAACGGTTCGACGGCTTCGTCGAATCGATGAAGCAACAGGCTTCTCTCGCTGCGCTGTTCACCACGTACCCGGTGCTCGGACGGGTGGTCGGGCAGAGCTGTCTGCATGCGGTGGCGGCGCTGGACGAGCTCCTCGGCCGGTTCGCGGCAGACCGGGCGGAGATCGTGGCGACGCTGCTGGGCGGGGTGGACCCAGGAGACCTGCTCCGCGTGGACACCGGAGTCGGTGACGGGCACCGGCGGGGGCGTGCGGTGGCGGTCCTGCGGTTCGCCGACGGCCGCCGGGTGGTCTACAAGCCGCGGCCGTTGCAGGCGCACCGGTACTTCAACGACGTGCTCGACTGGTTCAACGCGCGGCCCGGTACGCCCGGGCCGGCGGCACTGGCCCTGCTGGACCGGGGTGCGTACGGCTGGGTCGAGTACGTCGCCCACCGGCCGTGCGAGACGCCGTCGCAGCTCGACCGCTTCTACCGCCGCCAGGGCGCGCTGCTGGCGTTGCTGTACGCCCTGGAGGGCACGGACCTGCACTACGAGAACCTCGTCGCCCGGGGTGACGAACCGGTGCTGATCGACGTCGAGACCCTGTTCCACCCGCCGCCCGCCGCCCGGGCCGACGACCCGGCGGCGCTCGCGCTGCGATCGTCCGTGCACCGGATCGGGTTGCTCCCGCATCTGCTCCTCGGGGACCGGGAGGCGATGGACGTCTCCGGGCTGGGGGGTGACCCGGGCGCGCCGCTGCCGATGGACGGGGTGGCGTGGGCGGACCCGGGTACCGACCGGATGCGGCTGGTGCGCCGGCCGCAGACGCTCGCCGGTGCGGCCAACCGTCCCGGCCTGGCCGGGGACCGGGCCGAACCCGCCGCGCACACCGAGGCGTTGCTCGCCGGCTTCGCCGACGGCTACCGGGCCGTCGCCGCCGGCCGAAGCGAACTGCTCGGCCCACAGGGGATGTTGAGTCGCTTCGCGGACGCCGAGGTCCGCGTCGTGGTACGCCCCACACAGATCTACGCGACGCTGCTGACCGAGGCGACCCACCCCGACGTCCTGCGGGACGCGGCGGAGCGGGAGGCGCTGTTCGGGCTGCTCGGCACCGACGAGTCCGCCGGTCCCGGTCACCCGGGTGCCCTGGAGTTCGAGATCGATCAACTCCGTGACGGCGACGTACCGTTGTTCACCACGATGCCGGGCTCCGTGGACCTGTGGAGCGGCGGCGGGGAGCGCATCGCCGGCGCGCTGGAGCGGTCCGGCCTCGACCGGGCGGCCGAGCGGATCCGGGGCATGGGGGAGGCGGACCTCGCGGCGCAGCAGTGGATCATCCGGGCGGCGATGGCCGCGCGGTCGACCGCGGCCGCCCACGAACCGGCCGCCCTCGAACCGGCCGCCCTCGAACCGGCCGCCCTCGAACCGGCCGCCCTCGAACCGGCCGCCCTCGAACCGGCCGCCCAAGAACCGTCCGCCCAAGAACCGTCCGCCCAGGAACCGGCCGCCCTCGAACCGGCGCTCGACGGACCGGCCGCCCGCATGCCGGCGATCCCGATACCGGCGGTCCCGATGCCGGCGGACCCGGGCGAACCCGGCCCGGAGGCCGTGGACCCCGAACGCCTGCTCGGTGCGGCCCGCCGCATCGGCGACCGGCTCGTCGCACTGGCCCACCAGGGCCCGGCACGCACCAACTGGCTGGGCCTCGACCTCATCGCCGACCGCTACTGGCAACTGAGGCCGTGCGGCGCGGATCTGGGCGGTGGCTACCCCGGGGTGGCCCTGTTCCTCGCCCAGCTCGCCGCGCTCACCGGCGACGACCGCTACGCGGACACGGCCGCTCGCGCCCTCCGGCCGCTGCCCGCCGTGTTGGAGCGGCTCGCGGCCCGGCCGGAGGACCTCGCGGCCGTCGGCCCCGGCGGCTTCGCCGGCCTGGGCGGCATCGCCTACGCGGTCACCATGACGGCGGCCGCGCTGGACGACCCGCAGCTCGCGGCGCTGACCGGCCCGGCGACCGCCCTGACCGTGCGCGCCGCCGAGACCGGGACGGCCCCGGGCATCGCCGACGGCCTGGCCGGTGGCCTCGCGGCGCTGCTCGCCGTCCACCGGGTCACCGGCTCGGAGGAGGCCCTGCGCGGGGCGCGGTCCTGCGCGGACCGCCTCGCCGCCCGCCGGCTGCCACCGGGGCCCGGCTTCGCCACCGGTGCGGCGGGGATCGGCTGGGCGCTGCTCCGCTTCGCGGCGGCCACCGGCGACGCCGGCCACGAGAGCGCGGGGCTGACGGCGCTCCGAGCGGCCGCCGAAGGGCTGCCCACCGAAACGCTGTCCACCGATAGGCCGACCACCGAGAAGCTGCCCACCGAAACGCTGTCCACCGA
>NZ_JBHJUK010000210.1:0-11664 GCF_042266225.1 Kitasatospora sp. NPDC056181 | reverse complement strand
CCAACGCCGCCGGCGCCAACAACGCCGCCCCCACCCCCTGCACCGCCCGCGCCCCCACCAGCCACCCCGGACCCCGCGCCAGACCACCCGCCACCGACGCCAACCCGAACACCACCAACCCCACCATCAACACCCGCCGATACCCCAACCGGTCCGCCACCTTCCCCCCCAACAGCAACAACCCCCCGAACGACAACGCATACGCGTTGATCACCCACGTCAACCCCACCTGACTGAACCCCAACCCCGAACCGATCTCCGGCAACGCCACATTCACCACCGAAAGATCCAACGACACCATCAACTGCACCACCGCCACCGCAGCCAACGTCACCCCTGCACCCACCGAAACCCCACCCGAACCCGAGCCATCACCCGAACCCGAACCCGAACCCGACGAGGCAGCCGCAGAGCTGGAAGGCTCCGCAGGCCCGGCGGAAGCAGTGGAAGCGCCACCCGCCTTCCCCAGGCGCCTCACTGATGCACCGTCAGATGACCTCGTAACCGGCGAGCCGGCGCCCACCGGACCCCGCCCGGCCGGTCCCGCATCCGACCGTCCTGAGCCGGACGAGCCAAAACCCGTCCCGCCCATGGACCCTGACTTCGTGTTAGACGATCCCGTGTCCGTCACTGCAACCCAGCCCCTGCGATCCTCGCGTGCCAGTAGAATTTCCGAACAGGTTCTGAAACTAGCACCGGCCCCACCCCCTGTCGAGCACACAACCCCACCCGCCCAACGAAGTTGACCAATTCCGTGCCGCCCACGACACCGCAACAGCAACCCCAGGGGCACCCCAAGCACCGGACCGACCGCGCCCCAACCACCTGCCCCACCCGCCCCATCCGCCTACCCACCACGACCGACGGACCCGCCCCCGAAATCCCGCAAGCGCAGGCCTGTCACACCTGCGTCCCCCTCCCACACACGTAATCCGCTTGACCTGGCGACGCGCTGACGCTGCACTGTGGCGGGACACCACCAGCCGTGGTGCCGGTCATCCAGGGGAGGCACCAGCAGCGATGCACATCCGTCCTACGACCGACCAGGACCTCGAGGTCTTCGTCGACACAGTCCATGCCGCGTTCGGGCTCTTCCCGGCGACCCCGAACGAGGACGGCGGCGGGGTCTTCTGGTCGGCGTACGAGATGGACCACAGCCTGCTGGCCGTTTCGGGGGACGGTCGCCCCGTCGGCACCACCGGTGCGTACTCCTTCGAGCTCACCCTGCCCGGTGAGGTCCTCGTCCCGGTCTCCGGGGTCACCGCCGTCGGCGTCCTGCCCTCCCACCGGCGCCAGGGCGTGCTCACCGCGATGATGCGGCACCAGCTCACCGCGCTGCGGGCCCGCGGGGAGTGCCTCTCCGTGCTTCTGGCCTCCGAGGCCCTGATCTACCGCAGGTTCGGCTACGGACCGGCGACCTACACGGCGCGGCTGACCGTGCCACGCCACCGGGCGGCAGCCGCCCTTCCCCGGGCACGCGCAGCGACCGGCGCCCCGGCGGCCGGCCCGGACACCGCGCCCGACACCGCGCCCGACACCACGTCGGACACCGGCTCGATCGAGGTGCTGCGCCGTGCCAAGTGCGGCGGGATCCTGGAAGAGGTCTACGACCGCTACCGCCGCACCCAGCCCGGCGCGCTGTCCCGGCCGCACCGCTGGTGGGCGCTGGGCGCTGGACAGCCCCCGGTGTCCCCGGCGCCGCGCTACATCGCCGTCCACCGGGACGCCGACGGTGTCCCGGACGGATACGCCAGCTACACGCTCGGCGAGGCCGGGGCCGGGATCTTGACCGTCGACGAGACCATCGCGGTCGACGACGCGGTCCACACCGCCCTGGCCCGCTTCCTGCTCGAACACGACCTGGTCACCCAGGTCGTGTTCAAGCACGCCCCGACCGGGCACCCGCTGCGCTGGCAGTTCGAGGACTTCCGCGCCGGCGAGGTGACCGGCGACACCGACTGGCTCTGGGTACGGCTGCTGGACGTCCCGCGCGCGCTCGCCGCGCGCGGCTGGTCCACGGACGGCGAGCTCGTCCTCGACGTCGACGACCCGTTCCTCGGCGAACACGGCCGCTACCTCCTCACCGTCCGGGACGGCAAGGGCGAATGCACCCCGACGGACCGGGAGCCCGACCTCTCCCTGGACATCAGCGACCTCGGCTCGGTCTACCTCGGCGGCACCACCCCGAGCACGCTCGTACGCGCCGGACACATCCGCGCCCACCACCCCGGCGCAGCCGCCCTCGCCGACGCTCTCTTCCGCGCCGAACGCCCCCCGCACTGCCTCCACTGGTTCTGACCCGCACGCGTGCCCGCCCCGCACAGGTTCTGGCCCTGCGCGGGGCGGCCGTGAGCACGCCGCCACCGCCGGCCGCCCTGCGTGTTCGGTGTGTTCGGCGCGACCGGTGCCCGCGACGTCGCCGTCGTGCGCGGGCCTGATGGGTGATGTTCGTGCAGGTCGGTTGGCCGCCGGCCCGGCGTCCGGGTGGGGGCTGCCGATACTGCGGGCATGAGACCCACACGCCCGACTTCACTGCTGTGCCTCGCCGCGGTCACCGCGCTCGTCGCCGTCAGCGCCCCGGTCACGACGGCCGGCGCTGCCGCGGGGAACGACGGCCGCCACCGGCCCTGCGTCAGTTCTCCGCTGCCCCACGACGGTCCGGCGCTCGACACCCTGCGGATCGCCGAGCAGGCCAAGGCCGAGATGGACCTCAAGTCCGTCATCCTGCGGGTCACCGTCGACGGTCGCGAGGTCGTCACAACCGCGCTCGGCGAATCGATGACGGGGGTCCCCGCCGAGCCCGCCATGCACTTCCGGAACGGCAATGTCGCGATCAGCTACCTGGGGACGGCTCTGCTGCGGCTGGTCGACGAGGGCGTGGTCGGTCTCGACGACCCCGTCGCGCGCTGGCTTCCCGGCCTCCGGGACGGTGAGCGGATCACCTTGCGGATGCTCGGCGCCTCCACCACCGGTCTCGTCGACTACGTCACCTCCCCCGGTTTCGGCGAGGCCGTCTACGCGGACCCGTTCCGCCACTGGACGCCCGAGGAGCTGGTGGCCATCTCGACCGGTCAGGATCCGTGGTACGAGCCGGGGACCAACTGGAGCTACTCGCACGCCAACTTCGTCCTCCTCGGCGCGGCCCTGGAGAAGATCACCGGAACCCGGCTGGACGTCCTGCTCCAGCAGAAGGTCCTGGGCCCGCTCGGACTCCGCGAGACGCGCAACAGCTTCACCCCCGACATCCCGTCACCCGTCCTCCACGCCTTCACCGCCGAGCGGGGCACCTACGAGGAGTCCAGCTTCTGGAACCCCTCCTGGACCACCGCCCCCGGTGCGGTGCAGACCACCGACATCTGCGACCTCGCCGCCTCGGCCGCCGGCATCGGCTCGGGTGAGCTGCTTTCCCCGTCCGCCTACCAGGAACTGCTGAACCCCGGGACGGTCGGCCTGGGACACCCGACCGACAAGTGCCCGGAGAAGGTCTGCATCGCGAACACCGAGGCCACTCACTACGGCATGGGCCTGCTCGTCCTGAACGACTGGGTCTCCCAGCACCCGCTCTTCTTCGGCTACACCGCCTCCCAGGCCTATCTCCCGTGCGAGCACCTGGCCATCGCCGTCTCAACCACCAAGGGCCGCAACACCCCTGACGGCCACACCGCCCAGACGATCACCCAGCGCATCGCCGCCGCCCTCGCCCCGGACCACCCCATCCCCGACTTCGGCTGAGCCGCACGCCCGCCGGTCGGCCGGTCTGCCGGACGCCGGACCGGCCGACGGCAGACCGGCGGGCGCACGGGCACACGGGCACACGGGCACACGGGGATGAGTCAGGCGTAGTCGGCCACGGGCTGCGCAATCCCGGGACCGCCCGCGTGTGGAGTTCGGACGTAGCCGTCCGGAGGCGTGGGTAGCGCCTGCACACAGGCTTCGGAACAGGCGTTGACCAGGAGCGGAAGTACGTCGGTGGCAACCCGCAGAGAGATCCACACCTGGTGGATCCCGACGCCGGCCAACGACCGGTCGCACACGCTGCACGTGCGGACCGAGGCGACACCCCACTCCCCCGGCTCGACACCGCCGAGGTCGGGGACGCCCGTGACCACGCGGCCGGACCGCAGCGGGGGGAACGGCGGGCGGAGCTTCTCGTTCCCGTACAGGGCCCGCGTGCTCACGGTGCTCCGCCCGAGGTCCGGACACCTCGTCAGCTCGTACGGGAACCAGTGCAGCCGGTACGACGTGTACGGGGTGAACTCCTGCAGGCTGGTCATCGCCCCGATCTCCGGGGGAATCCGAACCAGGTTGCTGCCGTAGAGGACGAACTGCTTGACCGCGGTGAGTTTCGCGATCAAGGGCGGCAGGGTGACGATCTGCCGCCGCTCCTGCGGGCTCAGGTCCACCAGCGGCCGGAACACCTCGCGCCCGTCGGCGGCCGCCTCGTCGATCAGCGCCAGGAGGTGCTGCCAACCCGACGACGACGTGTCCTGACGATCGTTGTGGAAGCGCACCCGACGCCGGTTGGTGACCCGGGACTGGTCGAAGCACGCACAGGTGCCGCGGTAGGCCGCCCCGCCGTCCGGGACCGGGCCCGACGCTTCGGCCGACCGGCTCGCGTCCGACCTCGACTCTGCTTCGTTCGCCATGGCCTACACGATAGATCTCGCCGGCCGGCAGGTGGTGGCCGGTCGGGCTGGGCGCCTGCTTCGGAACCCCGGGCAACGGGACCGGCACCGGCCACCAGCACCCGCGACGACGACCTCGCCGACTGGTTCAGGACGGAGTACCGGCCGACCGTCGCACCGAGCGACCCGGCACATCAGGACCCGTCGCGAGCTCAAGGACTTTCACCTTCGAGGGCACGGCCTACAGGTCTTCCCCATGCCAAGGTCCGCGATGCCACATCGCTGCGGGAGCTCGGCCTGTCCTGCGCGGCGAGACGGGGCCGGTGAGGACTACGGAGGACTACGACTACGGCAGCCGAAGTCCGAGTTCAGAGCCTGCACATCCCGGGGTGTGACCGCATCAGAGTTCGGAAGCGGGTACCGATCAGGCTCCCGCCGCTTGTGCTGTCAGCGGTTGGTGGCGCGCTTCGTCCAAACCCTTGGAACTCACCAATATCCAACATACGATCGCCCAGATGTCCACAATATTCATCGTGCGTATCGGCCAGGCCGTCGACCTCCGCCCCTCAGTCCCGGACCGTTGCGGCCCCTCCGCCGCCGGCGACATCAGCCTCGTCCACCGCCGACCGGGATGTCGCGCCGGCCCTCACCGGGCGCCGCCCCCGCCGGACGAACGCATCCTCGGCCAGATCGACGCCGCTGCCGACTGCAGCGCCCAGATCCCCCTGGGAGGCGAGGGCAGATCAACTCCGCTCCGATCGGCGGCGTTTCCCTGAGATGCCATGACCGCCGAGGATCACCGCGCACTGCGTGCCGCCTTCCCCGACACCGAACGGTTTCTGCTGGCCGTTGGGCTGAGAACCTCGCCGACGGCTCTCCTGTCTCCACCCGCCCCCTCTATCGGAGGAACCTCGTGCGCACCCTCACCGTCCGGCCGGGAGCAGCCGTTCGGCCCGACCGGTCGTTCAGTGCCCCGGCGGTCGTCGCCGCCTGCGTCGGTTTCGTCCTCATCGGAGCCCTGCAGTCGCTGTACGGGCCGGCCCTGCCCGCCCTGCGGCAGGACTTCGGGCTCTCCCCGTCCGGCGCGGGCCTTGCCCTGAGCGCCCACTTCGTCGGTGGCGTCACCGGCGTGCTCGCCTTCGACCGGACCTTCGGGCGGATCGGCAACCGTGCCCTGCTCGGCGCCTCCTACGCCCTGATGGCCCTCGGAAGCGTCGCATTCGCCCTCTCACCGAACTGGCCTCTCGCCCTGTTGGGAGCCTTGGTCACCGGCTTCGGCTTCGGCGGCATCGACTACGGCCTGAACCAGCTGTTCGCCACCGGCTTCGGACGGCGCAGCCCCGCCATGCTCAACATCCTCAACGCGCACTTCGGCATCGGCGCGATCGCCGGCCCCGCCCTGATCGGCCTGTTCGGCGCCGACAGCTACCCCTCGCTCTTCACCGCCTTCGCCGTACTTGCCGCCCTGTTGCTGATCCCGCTCGGGGGCGTACGCGATCGGACGCTCACCGCCACCGACGAGTGCCCGGACGGCTCCGACCCCGCCGTTCGGCCGGCCGGAACCACGCGCCGGACTGCCCAGCTGCTCACGGCGTTCGTGGTGCTCTACGTGCTGCACGTGGCAGTGGAGGCCGGCGTCGGCGGCTGGGAGCCGACCCACCTGGAGGCCGTCGGGTACAGCACGACTCTCGCCGCCTCGGCAACGTCCGTCTACTGGTTGATGATGACGACGGGGCGCTTCCTGGTGGCGCCGCTGACCCTGCGCTGGCCGGAGCCGGTCATCATCGCCGCCAGCTGCGCGGGCATGGGGGCGTGCCTGATCGCCGCCGCGCTGCCCGGCCTTGCCCCGTACGCCTACGCGGGTGTCGGACTGTTCATCGCGCCGATCTTCCCGACCGGGCTGCCGTGGCTCAAGCGCGCGGTGCCCGCGGCGCAGCGGGCCGGCGCGCTGGTGATCGCCGCTTCCATGGTGGGCGGGGTGGCAGCGGGTCCCGTGCTGGGCAAGGCCATCGAGCTCTCCTCGGTGCGCATGGTGCCCGTCGTGCTGTTCGTCCTGGCCACGGTCTGTCTGGCGGCGACCGGCTGGCTCGCACACGCCACCCGGGCCACCCGAGAGGCGCCGGACGTGACGTCTGCCGCCGTGACCCGCAACTGACGAGGGCACGGGTTGCCCGGATGTGGTTTCCGCTGACCTCGCTGCTCCAGGCCGGCGCCCTCGGGGTGCCGGGGTCAGCGGCCCGCCGGCCGCGCCGGGTCACGGAAGTCCGGACCGGGTCACGGCGGACCGGACCGCGTCGGGTCGTCCGGGGCCGGCCGGTCGGCCGGGTCGGGGCCCGGGTTCAAGCGGGCGGACGTCGAGGTGGACGAGGTGCTCATCGGTGAGGCCGGGTCCGAGGCGGCCATCGGGGTGGGGTCGACCAGGGCGTCGGCGACGGCCGTCAGCAGCGGTGCCGGGCTGTTCTCGGACATGCTCCGGCACACCAGACGTCGTGGCCCTCGATGATGCTGATGCTCCAGAAGGCGTCCTGGCCGGCTTCCTCCCATTCATCCGGCTCCACTCACTCCTCCAACTCGCCACGCAGGAAAAGCCCTCAGCCCGTCCGTGCCTCGGTCACCGTCACCGTGAGCAGTCCGGCGTTGTCCCCCAGGCAGCGATCCTGGTCGTTGACATGCAGGAGGAGCGTGCCGTCCGCCTGGGCCGTGTAGCTGCCGTCGGTCCCTTCGCCGTGGCCGAGGCCGGAAACACCGCCGACGTGGGACGGGTCTCCGCCTACGGCGACGCCCGCCAGAAGCGCCCCGTACGGCTCGTCCTCGTCGATCTTGCAGCCCGGCAGGACCGTGTGGTCGGTGTCCGGGCCGTACCCCTCCGGGCCGACTCGGGCGAACATCCGGTAGTCGACGGTCCAGGAGCCGGCGACCGGCCTGACCGTCACGGTCTGGCCCGCGCCGACGTGCAGCCCGGTGTCCCGCCAGCCGGCCGTGGTGGAGCTGACGGTGACGTTCCTGCTCCACGGACGGTCGCTTCCGGCGAGCAGGTCGGCGTACCTCAGGTGCCCGCAGGCTCCGGCGTAGGCGGCGATCGTCCCACCGAGTCCCACCCCGCAGAGCCGCATCGCATGGGCCCACTCCTGTCGGCCCACGGCCCCACTCGGCTGTGCCTGCGCCCCGCCGTCAGGTTCCCAGTAGGAGGCGCAGATCGGATCGACGGCGCCGAGGCCGCTCCAGCAGTAGGACTGCGCGCGGTCCACCAGATCAGCCGGCACGTACTGGGCGCGGGGACCGAGCGCCCGCGCCGCGACGCCGAGGGCGGTGCGGGAGCCTTCGTGACCGGGCGGCGTGCGGACGGCGGGCGAGCGGCTGTCGAACATCGGGTCACCGAACAGCAGGACCTGGTCGATCCTGGAGTGGAGCGGCCCGAGCGTGGGGTCCGCCAGGGCGTCACCGAGCACCCATGCGCCCTCGGAGTAGCCCGCGAGGACGAAGTGCTGGTCCGGGCAGAGCGTGGCCTGCGTCCGGATGTGGTCGGCGGTGACGGCGGCGCCGTTCTGCTCGTTGGAGTGCAAACCCGGTGGCAGCCTGGATTCGCCGGTCAGGGGCTCCGGCTGCCCCGACTCGCTCCGTCGGACCTGATCCTTCGTCACGTCCGACCCGAAGACCTTGGTGAAGTCCGGCGGGTCGTACACCCCGCCCGCTGCGGTCTCGTCCACCCACTGGACCGTGAGGCTCTCCGGGCCGAGCGCGGCCTGCAGCTCGGGGACGACCTGCTTCTCCAGGAAGTCGACCGTCGGCGACACGTCGGCCGGACCACGGACACCACGGACGCCGACGAACGCGTACGGCCGGCAGTCGCTCTGCGGCTGCGCCACGGCCCCCGGCGCGCTGACGATAGCGGTGGCGAACAGACCGCCGAGTGCGCCCAGAACCGTGATCCACCGCCTCAGCGTCGGGAGTCCGCCACGTCGCCGGCCGCAACGTCCGGCGCCTTCGGTACGGTCGAGCAAGCGCATGGCCGACCTCTCCCACACACCGGATCACCTACGCCTACACCGGATCACCGCCGGATCACCGCCGGATCACCGTCGCTCACCGGGGCTCGCCGGGCTCGGCCCGCCGGACGATTCGGGGCGGCAGCCGCTTCGGTCAGGGGCAGCCGCTTCGGGGCCTTCGCCCGCAGCCGTCCCGGTGTGTGGTCAGCATGCGGCGCTGCCCATTTCATGATGTTCCGGTCACCAGGCCCTCGCAAATCAGCCCATCGGGGCTCTGGGATGCCGACCGCACCCGTCCGTGCTGCGATGAACAGTGGCGTGCGGCACGGCGGCGCCATCTCTTGCGCCACCCCCGTCCACAGACCTGGCACGCACTGCTGGCGACGCGTCACATCCGTGTGTGAGGAGCGGACAATGCAGATCGGACAGGTTCCCTCCACCTCCACCGGGGCGGTCACGGGCCGGAGCCGACCGCGGCTCCCTCGCCGGTGGGCCCTCCTCCTTGTGGCGTTCGCGATCTCCCTGGCGAGCGTTCTGGGCACCGATGCGAACGCGGAGCCGGCCCGGACCGCAGGACTTCTGCGGATCCCTGCCCCGGCCTGCCTGCGCACGACCCCGAACACGGGGGAAGCCCATGACACCTGGTCGTCGGCAACCCCCGTGCTCACCGAGCGCTACTTCCTCGCCACGGCCACCGGATGTGACGGCACCATCTACGCGCTGGGCGGACTCGCCGCCACGACGGAGGGCGCAGGACCGGAGGACGTCGCCATCACCGACGCGGTCGAGGCCTATGACCCGATCGGCGACAACTGGACCGATCTGGCTCCTCTGCCGACCCCACGCACCGGCCTCGCGGCCGCCACCGGGCCGGACGGACGGATCTACGCCATCGGCGGCAGCATTGGCGAACAGTTCGACACCACCTCCGTGGTCGAGGTGTACACCCCCGCCACCGACACCTGGGAGACCGCGGCCCCGCTGCCGATCCCCCTGGCGGACGCACCCGCGGTGACCGACGCGGCGGGCAGGATCTACGTCTTCGGTGAACACGTCACCGAGATCTACGACACGAACACCCAGACCTGGCGGACCGGTCGGCCCATGCCCACACCCCGCTCCACAACCGTGGCCGCCGTCGGATCGGACGGTCGGATCTACGTCGCCGGCGGGTGGGGCGACGGCCCGACAGCCACGGTCGAGGCCTACACCCCGGACTCGGACAGCTGGAGCAGCGCGGCACCGATGCCGCAGCCCGCCGCCGAGGCCGCGGGGGTGGCATCGCTGGACGGTCGTGTCCTCGTCTTCGGCGGTCGTCCGGACGCCGGTGCGACGCCCACCGCGGCAGCCTTCGCCTTCGACCCCGCCACCGACAGCTGGACGACGGTGACGGACATGCCCGGCCCCCGGGACGGGGAGGGCGCCGCGATCGGTCCGGACGGCGCCGTCTACATCGTCGGCGGCAGCAGGGGCAGCACCGAGTCCACGCTCGGCACGGTGCCCGACGTCGACGTCTACACCCCCTGAGCCCGCCGGCCGGGCGCCCACTGGCAGGTCGCCCAGCGGGCGGGTCGATCAACGGGCGGGTCGAGCAGCGGGCTGCGGCATCCGGATCCCCGGCGGCCGCCGGGCGACGGCCACCGCGCCCTGAGGTGCCGCGCGGGTCGTACGGCCAATCGGCTCGGCGGGGAAGGCCTTCGTCGATCTGCCGGTTCACAGGGCCACGTGGTGGCGGTCGGACGGCGCCGGCCTCCGCGACGCCGCTCTCCGTGCCGTGACGTCCGACTGAAGCGGTAGGCCTGATCTGCCTTGACCTTGGCAACGCCCGACCGCCGGGTCAGCCGCCGCATGGGCATGGTGTGCTGGATCCGGCGTCGTCCCGACACCCCAAGAGTGGAAGCCGATCTGGGGAGTGGTCCTGGAGATGAGGAACTGACGTCGGAACAGGCCGCCACCGGCGCGAGCACGCAGGTCCTGCAGATCACTCGTGCCACCTGCGAGACGCCCTTCCCCCCACACTCGGGGACCGCTTCACGCCGCAGAACGGCCAGGCGTTGAGGAGCTGGCTCCGCGGACGCACTCCCGGCATCGACCAGCCACGCGGAAGTCGACCGCCCTCACAGTGCTCCCAGCGGCACCCGCAGCCCGGGGAGGGGAGAGCTACTCGATGCCGGGGAGGGTCTGGAGCAGGTCGCCGATTTCCCGGGGGTTGGCGCCGGGGAGGAGGGGCAGGGCGATGTCCGGGTTGGACTCGGCCATGACCACCACGGGGGTGCCGGCGGGCAGGAGTTGGCGGAACCAGGCGATGGTGTCGGCCCAGAAGGCCCGCTCGCCGTCGCGCAGGATGAGGTGGCTGCGCTCGAAGTAGCTGCCGTGGCGGGCCAGGCCGTCGAGTTCGACCTCGAAGTCGAGGTGGTCGGTGTCGCTGACTGGCGCGTGCTTGTACCAGGACCGCAGGTCGGGATACCGGGCGCGGAGGTGACGGTCGGCTTCCTCGCGCGACAGCGGCCAAGCGGTGCCGGGCGCGGCGGCGATGAAGACTGCGTCCTGCAACGGGGCTTCCTTCTGGTGGGCACGGGACGACACGGACGCTGCTCTTCGCATGGTGCGCGGCGAGCAGGTAGTGCCACTCCCCCACGGGTGGTTCTCAAGCCTCAGTATGTCCGCTCGTGGATCACCGTCCTCGCCGACGGAGTCGTCGACGGCCACCGGCACTGCCCTCGTGGGACCGCTCAGGAGCCACCGTTGTCACGGAGAGCGGCGGAAGCGAACACGGCGGGTGAGGGCTGTGGTGCGGGCCACCCCGGGACGGGCCGGTCGGCAGGACTTCCCGCACGGGCCGCCCCGGACCGGTCACCCACCGTCGACCATGTGCCCGGCCTCACAGCCCTCCCGGTGTGGCCCGGACCACTTCCAGACCGCATTCGATCTTGAAAAATGGGGCATTTGGCTTCAAAGCATCCCATTTCCTAGATCCATACCCCCGGTAACAGCACCCTGACGTGCCCAAACCTGCGAATCCTTGAAACCCCCGCACCCACCCCCGTAACTTC
>NZ_JBHJUK010000209.1:6700-11746 GCF_042266225.1 Kitasatospora sp. NPDC056181 | reverse complement strand
GGGGTGGTCACCCCGGGGCCGCCGCGGTCCGGCTCAGTGCAGTTGCTGCACACCCGTGTTGTCCCGCACGAACACGGAACGGGCGTCGGTGTCTCGGTAGCGTTCCTTCAGGGTGAAAGCGGCGGGTACACCGGGGACGGGCGCGTCCGGGGCCTCGTAGTAGAGGACGTACGTCTTCGCGCTGTCGGTCTCGTTCTCCAGCTGGAGCCAGCCGGTGAATCCGGCGGCCGGGAAGGTGCCGGTCGCGGTGACGTTGTTGGTGGTGCCGGAGTGGCTGAAGGCGAAGGTCGCGGTGCCGAGCTGGAGGCGTTTGTGCCCGCTCTCGTTCCAACGGCGGAACACGGCGACCCACTCCTCCGGCCAGGGCCCGCCGGACCCGTCCGGCGGCATGCCGCCGCCGTCGACCCGGGAGAGGATCTCGTCGGCGTTCGCGACCACGGAGTCGTAGTCCCAGAGGTCGACCGCGAAGGTCATGTGTTCCCGGTCGATCGCCCGGAACATGGGTTGGATGTGGAGCTCGAAGACAGGAGTGCGCATTTCAGCTGTACACCTCCATCAGGACATCCTTCAGCGCGATTTCGTCGAGCAGTCCGGCCGGCTCCTCGGGCTGCCCGTCGGGGCCGTTCGCCGGCACGTACTGGAGCGTCAGCACCAGGGACTCGGGGGCGGCGTGTGACGCCTTGAGGACGGCCGTGATGTCGAAGCGCGCGTTGCACTCGGTCGGGTGGTGGGGGTGCGGTTCGGCACCACGGTGGCGGCCGGGAGCGCGGTCGCCACCGTCGGCCATGCGGTGTGCATTCCACATCGCGACGTAGCCGACGCCGTAGCGGCGGGCGAAGTCCGGGGCGTCGGCGCGGAACTCGACGTCGGCGGGGTGGACGTAGGCGCGCAGCACGTAGCTGCCGGCGACCGGGACCTTCAGGTCGTCCAGCCGGACCACGACCTTCCGGGCCTCGGCGGGCGGGGCCGCGAGGCTGAACTCCGCTCGGGAGTTGCTCCGTAGCGAAGCCGTGAGGTTCGGTGCGGACACCAGGGCCAACGGCTCGGTCGCCAGCAGCCGGCGGGTGACCGGCTGAGGGGTCTCCACGGCGAAGGCCGTCTTCAGCTGGTCCGTGTACTCGTAGTCGTAGCCCAGGGCCACGGTGTCGGCGAAGTCCGCGGCCTTGTGTTTGGCCTGGGGGAGAAAGCCGCGCAGGTCGTGGTCGGGCGAGGTGAGGGCGGGCGCTCCGTTGCGCCGCTGCCATTCGGCCCAGAGCAGGTCGATGAAGCAGTGGAAGCTGTAGTAGATCGGGTCCATCGCGGCTGTACTCGGGAACTTCATCAGACCGCCGATGAAGTTGAAGTGCATGAAGTTGTGCGGACCGCTTTCGAGGCGCCCGAAGTCGCCCCCGGGGTGTGCCTCCGGGAAGCCGCCGAACGCGCCCTGGTCGGTCTCGGTCGTCACGATCTCCAGGGTGTCGGGCGGCAGATCCACGGCAGCGGTGATGCGGTCCTCGACGAGCCCGGGCATCGAGAACGCGGGCGGGAACTTCCCCGTCGACTGCGGGTGCAGCCAGTCCCAGTACGGCAGCATGACGTTCGCCGTCCGTGGCGGGTCGGACTCCTGCAGGAGCTTCTCGAAGTGGTACAGGTGCGACCGGTGCCACGGCAGGAACAGGTCGTTGCCGTGCTCGCACGGGCCCACGAACTGGTCGTTGTGCAGTGCGGCCTGGAAGTCGTAGCCGGTCACGTCGTCCGGGTTCGCCGCGGACCGTGCGCGCAGGATCCCGAGGGCGTGGATGTAGTCGTCAAGCTCGGCGGGGCTCAGGGAGTTGATGTCACGTCGGCTCATGGTCATGGGGTCACCTCCGTTGCGGGCCAACGTATGCGCACCGGTTGACCGCCCTCGGTAGCCGTGCGGTGCGGCGCGTTCTCCGTACAGTCGACCGGAGTACCGCCTGGCCGCAGTGCCGCCCGACCGGAGCGCCGCCCGGCGCCGACGCTTGCGCCCGGCGCCGACGCTTCCGCCAGGCGCCGAGGCTTGCGCCCCGGCGCTTGGCGATGCGTCGGTCCGCGCCCCCTGGCCGCACTCGGCGACCTGCGCAGTTGCCGCAGCGTGCTCGTGGACGTCGAGACGGGCCGGGTGGTCGACGTGCTCCCGGCTCCTGTCCTCAGCCCCTGCCGAAGTTCCTCAGCCCCTGCCGAAGTGCACCGGGGGGAAGGCGCCTGCTGCTCTGAGGGTTCCGGAGAATCCGTCCGCCAGTTCGGTGAGGCGTGCGGTGGCGGCCGGGCCGAGGTGGTCGTACGGGGCGGCGTCGAGGCGGTCGGTGAGCACCTCGGTCTCCTCGCGCAGGGTCGCGCCCGCCCGCGTGAGGTTGCCTTCCTCGTCCAGCAGGCCGCGCTCGCGCAACTGGTCCCGGGCGGTGTCCCACTGTTGCGCGGACCACCCGCGGGTCCGCATGAACAGCGCTGACGTCGGTGCCGTGCCGGTGGCGTTGTGCAACACCAGCGCCTCGATGCCGGACAGGCCGGCGATCGTCAGGGCGGCGAGGTGACCGTCACCCCGGTGCTCGCGCAGCAGTGTCGCGGCGTGCCACAGGGCCAGGTGCGGTTCTTCGGGTACGGGGAGGCCGGCGTTGGCGGCGTACAGCGGCCGTGCCTCTCGGCGGCAGGCCTCGGTGGCGCGCAGCGCCAGTTCGGCTGCCTCGGTCATGTCCGTGGACGTGAGGGACGTCTTCCCGAGCAGCCGCTGCAGGGTTCGGTCCGCGCCGCGCAGCCGTGCCCTGAGCACCTCCTGCGGTGTGGTGACGGTCCATGCGGCCGGGATGTACCGCTGCACGTGCTCGTGGTTGAAGTTGTAGAACGTCGCGGTGACGGTGCCCGCGTCGACGGCCCCGAGCGGTGCCGCGCGGCTCGCGAGGTAGGCCATGGCTCCGCGTTCCAGCCCGAGTGCCGCGAGTTCGTCCTCCGGCTCCGGTGCGAAGTACACCGATGCGTGCAGGGGGCTGACGGCGTTGTGGCAGCGGCGGCCCGCGCCCGCCTCGAAGGAAGTCATGCCGTGGCTCCGATGTCAGTGGTCAGGTGTGGACGTGCGGCCGGGTGGGCGAGGCGCATCAGGCTTCGTTCGGAGGCTCGTGGTGAGGGCAGTCGGTCAGGCCGGCCGCGGTCTGGGTGAGGTGCCGGGTCAGGACCTCGGCTGCGGTGTCGGCGTCACGGGCGAGGGCCGCCTCCTCCAGCCGGCGGTGTTCCAGGAGGCCGTCCCGGTCGGGGTTGCGGTGCGCCGACCAGCGGCGGGCCAGCTCGCTCGCGGTCCACATCCGGTCGAAGGTCTCCAGCAGGACGAGGTTGTCGCACCCCTCCAGCAGGGTGCGGTGGAACAGGCGGTGGGCTTCGGCCCATGCACTGCTGTAGTGCCTGCCCTCCTCCGGTACGTACGCCGGGGTGCGGGCCAGACGGTGGTGGGCGGCCCGTACGCGGGCTTCCCAGTCCACGTCGCCGCGTTCGACGGACATGCGCAGCATGACCGGTTCGATGGTCCGGCGGGCCTCCGTGATCTCCTGCCAGCGACGGTCGGAGAAGGCCGGGACGGCAAAGCCGCGGTTGGGCAGCCGGTCGGCGAGGCCCTCGCCGACCACCCGCACGAGCGCCTCCCGCACGACGGCCAGGCTCACGCCCTGCTCTTTGGCGAGGTCCTGGGGTTTGAGGGCGTCACCGGGGGCGTGGTCCCCGCGCATGATCGCATCCCGCAGGTGTGTGTAGACCCGCTCGGAGAGCATCTGCTTCCCCGCCGGGGGCGAGGTGTGTGGCGAGGTGTGGGTCGTCTGGGTCATGGCCACATGATAGATGATCAGATGGATAATCGATTATCTTCGTTGTGGTCGATATCTATTGAGGCGACATCACGGGACCCCACCCATGGCTGCGAGCGTCCTGGCCTGAAGGGAGAGACATGGCAGGACCGCGCCCTTCGAGG
The DNA here is from genome assembly GCF_042266225.1 of Kitasatospora sp. NPDC056181. Lineage (NCBI taxonomy): Bacteria > Bacillati > Actinomycetota > Actinomycetes > Kitasatosporales > Streptomycetaceae > Kitasatospora > Kitasatospora sp. NPDC056181. The sequence goes on along the minus strand of NZ_JBHJUK010000209.1, from coordinate 7,794 downwards.
CGGCGCACCCGAACCCCTCCCGCGTGGAAAGGGGGCCTTCGTCATGACCGCTCAAAGCCCTTCGGTTCGCCTTGGAGACCGTCGCGAACGGTGCGGCTCACCTCGCCTGCGGAGCCGGGAAGTTGATGTACGCACGCGGCACCGTCGGCCCCGGCTGACCGGCATCTTGTCCTGGCGGGTCGCGCTGTCAGTGCCGGGTGAGATCGTACGGGTACGTCGGGCCGCCGGGCCCGGCGCTGAGGAGGGGGAGAACCATGAGGCGTGCGAGCTTCGCCTGGGCGGCGGCGGTTGCGGCGGTGGCGGCGGTCGCGGGGGCGGCCGCTCCAGCGGCGGCCGAGCAGCCCGGGGCGCCCGGGACGGGGGAGATCCTGTCCTACCCGGGGCAGGAAGGGCTGATCTGGATCCCCGACTGGGTGGGTGACGGCGGGGCCGTCACCGGTGGCGCCTTTCCGGCCGGTCCGCCCGTCACGGTCACCGTCGGCTGCCGGGCGGGCAGCGGCGGCGCGGAAGAGGTGCGGGTCGCCTTCACGGCGGATTACGGCGACACCACGCCGGTGGAGTTCACCGTGGCCTGCCCGGTCGGGGCCGTCGCCACGGGCTCGGCGGTGGTGACGGCCGAACAGGGCCGTTCCTTCCACGTCGCGGTGGCCGCGTCGGCGCCGGACGTGCACTGGGGGCTCACGGTCACCCAGCCGGACGCCTGACCACCCAGGGGGGAGGTCATCACCCCGTGGTGGAGCGACGGGCTCGCGAGGAACCGTAGCCTCACGTGACCCGCGTCGGACACCGGGCTTCACCGGGCCGCACGGCTCGCAGGCCCGGCCCCGTCCGGTGTCCGTGGCGGCTTCATGGAGTCCCTCGTGCCCGCCGGGCACCCGGTCGACGTCCGGCCCGCCCGGCGGGTCCGGCCCAGCGCCGTCCCGGCCGCCGTCGCCGGCCGGGTACCTGTGGCCTTGCGGGCCGTGGTGTGGCGGGGGGCGGGCCCCGGCAGGCGGGGGGGCGCCCCCCCCCCCCCCTGCGCCGGCCCGGGGGGGGGGGGGGGGGCGGCCCCCCCGGGGGGGGCGGGGTGAATATAAAAAAAAAAACAAGCCAAC
>NZ_JBHJUK010000209.1:0-6690 GCF_042266225.1 Kitasatospora sp. NPDC056181 | reverse complement strand
GGTGTGGGTTGTTTTTTTTTTATACCTCACCGTTGGGGGCGTGGGGGGGGGGGGGGGGGGGGGCGCGGCCGGGTTGCGGGCGCCCCGCCCCCCGCAACCAGCGTGCCGAGGGCCGTGCGCTGGTGGGTGACCGAGCGCCCTGTGCGGGTCGTCGTCGCCATGCCCGCCGATCTGAGCGCCGCCGCGTGGGACGAGGCCGTCGCGTTGCTGACGTGGAGGGCGCGGGCCAGGGACGTCGTGGTGTGAGGCTCGGCGAGGAGGCGCAGGGCGTCCAGCCGGGTGCGGCCCAGGACGGCGGCCGGGGTCTCGGCGGGGACGGCCGGACGCCCCGCAGCGGGCGGGAGCCCGGGACCGGCCGGGTACGTCAGGACTGCGGGACGGCCCGGGGTGTCCTGAAGAAGCGGGCCCGCCGGGTGGTGGAAGGTGGGCAGCAGAACCAGGCCGCGCCCGTCGAGGCAAACGTCGCGGTCCGGTGTTGCGCCGGGCCACTCCCACGCGCCCCCGTGGAGCCGGCTGCCCGGGGCCAGGCCGGTCAGCGTGGCGGCCACGCCGTGCTCGGCGACCGCCAGGGCGTAGCGGGTGAACTCCTCACGGTGCAGATCCTGTACGACGGACCAGACCGGGGCGAGGACCGTCTCGTACGCGGCCTGCTGGGCGCGGTGCAGGGTGCGCCAGGCCGTCTCGTCGCCCGCGTGCAGGCTGCGGATCCAGCGAGGGGCGGGCACCGCCCCGTAGACCCGCTCCAGCTCGGAGCGGACGAGACCGGGGTCGGCGGCGCGGATCTGTTCGAATCCGTCGGCCATGGTGTCGCCGAGGACGTCGAGGAAGGAGGGCGGGCGGCCCGCCGGAACCAGGTCGGCGAGCGGGTCGGTCGCGGCCGGGAGGGAGCGCAGGACACGGCCGCGCCACGGCGCGAGCAGAGGCCCGCCACGCCGGGTCACGGCTGTCGTCAGGGCGGCGTGCAGCTCCTGGAGCGGCGCCGGGCGGGGTGCGAAGCGGATCCGGGCGAAGTCCTGCGCGGTGAAGTGGATCCGCAGCACCCTCACAACTCCTCGTCCTGGGCCAGCCTTTCGGCCAGGGCCTGAACCTTCGCATCGTGACGGCCCCCGCCCAAGGATGCTCGTATGACTTCTCGACGCACTCTTCTGAAAGGCACCCTATTCGGGAGTGCCGCCGCCCTGCTGCCCACGGCTGCGTCCGCCTCCGGCGGCGGCTCGGTCCTCCGGCTGCCCGCGCCCGCCGGCCCGTACCCCGTCGGCATGCGGACGGTCCACCTGACGGACCCTTCCCGTACCGACCCGTGGGTGGGCGGCGTGCGGGAGTTGATGCTGACCGTCCTGTACCCGGCCCGGTCGGTCCGCGGCTTCACCCGTGCGCCGCAGCTCACCCCGGACGAGGCCGCGATGTTCGCCGAATACGCCTCGGGGCGCCACCCGGGACTGCCGAAGCCGGGAGTGGTGGACTGGGGCGCGGTCCTCACCCACGGGCACGTGGGTGCGCCGCCGCTGCCCGGGCGGCGGCCGGTGCTGGTGTACTCACCCGGCGGCGGTGACTCCCGCACGCTCGGCACAACCCTCGCCGAGGACCTGGCGAGCCACGGCCGGGTGGTCGTCCTCGTCGACCACCCCGGTGACGCATCCCAGGTGGAACTGCCGACCGGGTTGCGGACGACCGTCCTGATCGGACCGCCGGACCCGGAGACCTTCCGCACGATGGTGGACACCCGGATCGCGGACCTCCGGCTGGTCCTGGACCGGCTCGGCGACCTGCCGCTCGCATCGGTCATGGACTCCTGCCGGATCGGACTGTACGGGCACTCCGCAGGCGGCACGGCGGCGGTGTACGCAGCCCGCCACGACCGCCGGGTCGGCGCGGTGGCGAACCTGGAGGGCTATCTCGACCTGTACCCGACGCCGGTCGAAGCCGACCGGCCGTTGCTGCTGCTGCGCACCGACGGATTCGAGGGCGCCGCTCGCATCGAGTCCTCCTGGGCGGGCCTTCCCGGCCCCCGCGTGCTGCTCGCCGACGCGAACCACTGGGCGTTCACCGACTACGGCCCGCTCGTCGCACGGCTCCGAACCGCCGGTCTCGTGACAGCGGCAACGCAGGCCGCGCTCGTCGGCACCGGCGACCCGGCCGTGACCCTCGCCGAGGTACGACGCCGGGTGGGGACCTTCTTCGCCCGCCATCTGTTGTAGCCGGACTGCGTCGCCGCCCGTGAGAGGGACGCCATTGGACGGGGCGGCGCCTCTGTGGCGGCCGGCATCGGCGGACGGGAGGGAGGGGAGGGGACGGGACGGGACGGGGCGGGGCGGGACGGGGCGGGACTTGGACGGGGCGGGACTTGGACGGGACCGGGTGTCTCGGGGACATTGCTCGCGGGCCGGCTCGCCCGGTGATTCGGGTGCGAGAGCCGCTCGCCCGAGGGGTTGTCGGCCACGACGCCGCCACCGCCAGGCTCAACAGCCTCGCCCGAACCCGCGCCGACGGCCGGCCCCAACCGGTCAACCTCGGCATACCCCTCGTCACCGACACCCCGTCCACGACAGGGGAACAACCCGCCGCCGACCGCTGACATGCCTGTCACCAGATGAGGATGCCGCCGCCCATCGCGCTTGCACGCTGGGCGGCCGCCTCGATGATGGCCAGCCGCTCGTAGATCGCGTGCCTGTGTTCCTCAACCGTTCGCACCGGTTCCGTCTCTGTGACGATCCGTTCCAGATTCTCGCGGAGCAGGAAGCACTCGCGAAGGAACTCGGGGACCTGCTCGGGTTCGACCGTCAGGTCCGCTTCGGCCAGGACCGGCAGGAACGTGGCTCCCAGCGAGCGCACAACTTCCGTGCCCCACACGCGCGTACGCCAACTTTCGAAGCCGGCGGAGTCTGAACCTCCATCCGGAACATCCTGTATCCGCCTCTTACCGTTCGCATCAAGAACAAAGACATCCACCGACAGGCTCATGGGCGAAGTGGATCACACCGAGGCCCAGGCAGGCCAAGGGATTCGCGGCACCCCCACCAGCCGGCCCCAGCACCCCCGAAGGGGTCGTATGCCCTGGCCTCCCGCACGGGCTCCCGCCGGCCACCGCCCGGCGAGGGCGGCGGCCGGGGCGGTCGCACCGCCCGGCCCGGGTCTGCGCCGGACCCGGTGGTTCAGCCGTGTACGCGCTTGAGCGGGCTTGCCCCCGCGCCGGCTACCGCGGCCGGTCCGCCGGCACCTCGGACGACGTGTCCCGCTGGTGCGGAACCGGCGTGGGGGACGACGGTGCGTCCGTCCCGTCCTGCTGGAGCGAGACGGTGCGCGTGGGCGCGGGGATCGAGATGCCCTCCGTGCGGTACCGCTGGTGCAGGCGCTTGATGAACTCGTGCTTGATCCGGTACTGGTCGCTGAACTCGCCGACGCCCAGGATCACGGTGAAGTTGATCCTGGAGTCCGCGAAGGTGTGGAAGCGGACGGCGGCCTCGTGGTCGGGCACGCCGCCGCTGATGTCGGCCATCACGCTGTCGACGACGTCGAGGGTGACCTTCTCCACGTGCTCCAGGTCGCTGTCGTAGCCGACCCCGACCTGGACCAGGATCGACAGCTTCTGCTCGGGCTGGGAGTAGTTCGTCATGTTCGTCCGCGCCAGGCGGCCGTTGGGGATGATCACCAGGTTGTTCGACAGGTTGCGCACCACGCTGTTGCGCCAGTTGATGTCGACGACGTACCCCTCCTCCCCGCTGGTGAGCCGGATGTAGTCACCCGGCTGGACCGTCTTCGAGGCGAGGATGTGCACACCCGCGAAGAGGTTGGCGAGGGTGTCCTGCAACGCCAGCGCGACCGCGAGACCGCCCACCCCGAGCGCGGTGACCAGCGGGGCGATGGACACCCCGAGGGTCTCCAGGGCCACGAGGACGCCCATCGTCAGCACCACGATGCGGGTGATGTTGACGAAGATGCTCGCGGACGCCGCCACGCCCGTCCGGGACGCGGCCACCGACTGCACCAGCCCGGCCACCACCCGGGCCGCGCTGAACGTCGCGATGACGATGAGCACGGCCGTCAGTGACTGGTCGACCAGCCCCCTGATCCGCGCGGTGAGCGGCAGGGCCGAAGCGGCCACCGCGGCCCCGGCCATCACGGCCGCCCACGGGACGATGGTGCGCAGCGCGTCGACGATGATGTCGTCCCCGCTCCACTTGGTCCGGCTCGCGTGCTTGCCCAGCCACTTCATCACAGCCCGCAGTACCAGAGCGGCCACACAGCCGGAGGCCAGCGCGATGCCGGCCACCACCCAGTCGTGCAGGACCAGGCCCCGGGTCACCGTCCTGCCCCCGCAGCGTGGAGGGCAAGGGAACGGGCCGCCGCCGGCCGCCGTATGTGCTGTGTCGTCACTTGGTCGCCTGTCAGGTCGTGTTTGCGTAACCACGTTGGAACGGATGTTCGCATTCCGAACGGACTGCCATCCTGCCCGATGGCCCGGCCGCCGCCACAGCCGGACCCCGGCATTCCGCCCGCCCGGCGGCCCCGCCCACCGCCGCTACGCCTCTGAACCGGTATCCACGAAGCCCCGCCGGAACCCCGCCGCCGACCAGGCCGAACGCCACGTCCTCACCCGCACCGCCCGGAACCGCACCGACGCCGAGGTCCCCTGCGAAACCGTCCCGTAGGCCCGCCCGGCACCCGATCCCCGCGGCCCGCCTCGCCGTGTGTCCGCTGTCGCTGTGGGCCTGCCGGCGCGTTCGAGCCGGCTCCGGGGGCGGCCTGCTGCGCCCGGTGGGCGGCTCGGTCCGGGTGCCCTTGCCCGTCCGCTGCGCCGCCGCTGTTCGCGGTGTGACAATGCCCGTACCAGGGAGGCGAGTCGGGGAGGGCAGGCATGCTGGCCGAGACGGTGTTCCGGACCGAGGACGTGGCGCCGCCGGACCGCTTCGAGTACTGGCGTCAGCAAGTCGTGCGGATGATCGCGCCGTTCGAGGCCCGCACCGGGCACGCCGCCGACTTCCGGGCGGAGTTGCGCGTCCTGCCGCTCGGTGAACTGGCGCTCTGGACGATGGAGCACCCGCCGATGACCGCGCTCCGGTCCTCGCGGCTGGTCCGCGCGTCCGACGACCCCGAGCTGTACATCCTCTCGCTCCCGTTCACCGACGCCGCATCCGTGGTCCGGTCCGACGGCCTGGGCGCCTACCGTCCGAACGACCTGGTACTGCAGGACAGCGCGCAGCCCAACGTCCTCCGGGTGAGCACCGACGATCCGGGGCAGCGGATCAGCGGGGCCTGGGTGACCGTCCCCCGGCGGGCGTTGCCACTGCCGCCGGACAAAGTCGCCGGGCTGAAGGCCCGCCGGATGCCCGGGGACGAGGGCGTGGGGGCCCTGCTCGTCCAGCTGCTCGCCGGCATCGCCGCCGACACCGGCGTCTACCGGGCCTCCGACGCACCCCGGCTGGGTGTGGCCGCCCTCGACCTGGTGTCGGCCCTGCTCGCCCACCACCTCGACGTCGAGGACGCCGTGCCGCCGGAGAGCCGGCGCCGGGCGCTGACCCGGCGCATCCGGGCGTTCATCCACGCCCACCTGCACGAGCCGGACCTCAACCCCGGCGTCATCGCCGCCGCCCACCACATCTCGGTCAGCTACCTGCACCGGCTGTTCGAGGGTGAGGAAGAGACCGTCGCCGCCTGGATCCGCCACCAGCGCCTCGAACGGGCCCGCCGCGAACTCGCCGACCCGGCACTGGCCGCGACACCCGTCCACGTCATCGCGACCCGCTGCGGGTTCACCCGCGCCGCGGACTTCAGCCGGGCGTTCCGCGGCGCGTACGGGCTGCCGCCCCGCGACTTCCGCCACGGCGCGGCGGCGGTCGGGAGTGGACTCTGAACCAAGCGGCAGTGGACCGGGTGCTAACGACATCCCGCTGCCGCCGCAGCAAGCTGATGGTGCGTCCACCGCGGGGGATTGACGGCGGACGCGAAGCCCATCAGCACCCTTGAAGGGGGACAGCACATGTCCAGCAACGGACTCCGCAAGCACCGGCTGTCGGCCGTCGGCGGCGGTCTCGCCGCCCTGACGCTCGCGCTCACCGCCCTGGGCGGCGGCCATGCCTTCGCCGCACCGCAGGACGACACCGCCGGCGCCAGCACCGGGTCGGGCCCGCTCACGCGGGCCGACGAGGGCATCCTCGCCGCCCGCGGCGGCACGGGTCCGATCCTCATCAAGAACGCCAGCGGGAAGTGCCTGGAGATCGAGGGTTCTTCCAGCACGAACGGCGCCCGCGCCCAGCAGTGGACGTGCAACGGCCAGTCGGGCGCGGTGTGGCGCCTGGACCCCGTGAAGGACAAGCCCGGCTTGTTCCACATCAAGAACGTGCACAACGGGAAGTGCCTGGAGATCGAGAACTCCTCGCACACGAACGGGGCCAACGCCCAGTTGTGGTCGTGCCACGAACAGGCCGGCGCGGAGTGGGAGTTCCGGGTCGGGAAGGACGGGAAGACCGTCTGGTTCAAGAACACCAGCGGCAAGTGGCTGGAGATCGAGGGTTCGTCCGGCAAGAACGGTGCCCGCGCCCAGCAGTGGACGGACAACGGCCAGAGCGGCGCGCGCTGGACCATCTGGGGCTGAGCCGCAGACCGAGCGGTGGGGGGCCCCCCGGGGGGGGCGGGGGCCCCCCCGGCGGGCGCCAGACGGGCCGGGGGGGGGGGGGGGGGCCCGGCCCCCCG
>NZ_JBHJUK010000208.1:0-11822 GCF_042266225.1 Kitasatospora sp. NPDC056181 | reverse complement strand
CGTGCGTCCGGCCTGCCGCGTCCGGCCGGTGGTGGGGCGTCGGCGGGTGTCGTCCCAGGAGAGCGCGTCGGTGAGCGAGCGCCGCAGTTCCGGGTCGGCCACGGCGGTGGTCGGGTCGGTGGCGACGGCGGTGAGGCGGTGGCGCAGGCGCTTCGGGCCGGTGAGGTGGAGGTCGGAGACGGCGATCGCCGCGTGGTCGCGCAGGGACGTGATCTCGCGGCCGTCGAGGTACCAGCGCAGGCGGGTGCCGGGGGCGGGGAGGTCGACGGTGAGCCGGTCGGCCGGGGTGAGGAGGGTGGTGGTGGGGGTCGGGCTGGTGAGGGTGGTGGCGTAGCGGTAGAAGCCGGCGATCATGGCTTCGCGGCCGGGCAGGTTGAACTCGCGGCCGAGCGACCGCATGATCGAGTTCTCGGTGGGCCGGTAGAGGCCGGCGGGGTAGTAGCCGCCGCCCTCGTACGCGCCGACCGTACCGCCGTCGGGCGAGGTCCGGCCGAGCCACCGGTACCACTTCGCGCGGTCGCGGCGCAGCCCGTCGGCGGTCAGCGTGGTGATGTTGGACTCGGCGGGTTCCTCGCCCTGGTAGGTGCCCTGGCCGTCGTAGGAGTACTCGTCGGCCAGCTTCCCCAGGGAGTGGCCGGTCTCGTGGACGGCGACCTGTCCCGAGCGTTCGTTCCCGCCGGCGACCGTGGCGATGCCGGAGTAGCCGAGCGGGGAGACGACGTCGTTGTAGCCGGCGCCGCCGTACTTGGCACTGTTGGCGACGACGAGGACGAGGTCCGCCTGCGGGGCCTTGGCGGCGTAGCGGTCGACGGCGTCGGTGTCGACGCAGAGCAGCCGCTCGACGCCGTCGCACCAGAAGTAGGAGCCGAGGGCGGTCTGCCGGACGGTGGAGCGGTCCGGGTCGCCGGAGACGCCCGACTCGGCGGAGACCGCCTGCACGGCCCAGACGTTGAAGAGCGCGCGGTAGGTCGCGTAGGGCTCGACGGCGGTGATCTCCCGCCACTTCTCGGCGGCGTCGGCGAGGAACTTCTGCTGTTCGGCGGCGGTGTAGCCGTCGCCGATCACCACGACGTCCAGCTTGCCGGCGGTGTCCCCGCCGTGGACGACCGGGGTGACGGTGCCGTCGCCCTCGGCGGGCCCGGCCAGCGACTGCGGGGCGGTGTACGGGGAGGCGGCCGGCACCTGGGCGCGGCTGATGCTGCCGTCCTCGGCGAACACCTCCACCTGGTGGCCGGCGCCCGGGCGCGCCGGTGCCGACGCGGTCGTGAGGGCGGTCGCGGGGACGGTCCAGGAGCAGAGGGCTGCCAGGCTCATGACACTGGCGAGGGCGGTGGCGGTGAGTCTGCCGGGACGCACGGGGGACCTCCGGGGTGGTGGGGGCGTAATGGTGGGGGCGTAAAGCGCGGACGAGGGACGTAAGTCGACGGCTAATCAGACTTAATCGATGATTTAATCTAGGACACCGCCGCGTCCACGACAATGGGGCGGGCGGGATCAGCGGACATCCACCGAAGGGGGCGGCCATGACCACGGGGAGCGAACCGGACGGAGTCGGGCCGCGTGTCCAACGGCTGCGCCGCGAAAGGGGGCTGACCCAGCGTGCGCTCGCAGAGCCGGCCTACACCGCGGCCTACGTCTCCACCGTCGAGTCCGGCCGGGTCCAGCCCTCCGAGGCGGCCCTTCGGCACCTCGCCGAGCGCCTCGGCGTCACCTTCGACGAGCTCGCAACCGGCCGGCCAGCCCACCTGCTGCCCGAACTGAAGCTCGCACTGACGGAGGCCCAGAGCACGCTGGCGGACGGCGACACCAACGAGGCGGCCCGGCGGTTCGCCGCCGTCCTGGACCGTGCCGCCCGGCACGACATCGCCTCCCTCCGGCCGGCCGCGCTGCTCGGCCTCGGCGACTGCGCACTGGAGGCCGGGCACCTCGACGACGCCCGGTCGCACTTCGAGGAGGCGGAGCGCCTCCTGGCCGGCGAACCCCTGCCCCGCCGCGCCGCCGCCATCCGCGGCCGGGCCGTCGCCCACCTGCTCGCAGGCGAACTGCGCTACGCGTGCTACCTGCTGGAGACGGCCATCGACCAGCTCAACCGCAGCGGCCTGCACGACCCCGACGCGCTGCTCCTGCTGTACTCGGCCGCCATCGGGCCGTACACGGACATGGGCGCCCACGGCCGGGCCGCCCAAGCCGCGGAACTGGCCCTCGCCCTGGCCCCCGGCGCCACCGACCCCGCGCTGGTCGCCGGGCTGCACCGCAACGTGGCCCGCACCCTGATCGCCGACGGCCGGGCCGCCGAGGCCGACGCCTCCCTCGCCAAGGCCCAGGAGCTCTACCAGCGACTGCGCCTCACCTCCGACCTCGCCAAGTGCCACTGGATGCGTGGCTACGTCCACGCCCAGGCCGGCGACCTCGCCGGGGCGGAACACGAACTGCGCACCGCTCGCGCCATGCTCGCCGCCCGGCACGCGGAGCTCTTCACCCACCAGGTGGACGTCGAACTCGCCGACGTCCTGCGCCGTCGCGGACGGCACGAACAGGCCGGGGAGCTGCTCCGCAGCCTCCTCGACCGGATCGGCCCGGACCGCGGCGCCGTCCACGCCGCCGGGGCGCACCGCCTGCTCGGACTCATCGCCGAGGACCGCGACGAGCCGGAGACCGCGGAGGAGCACTACGTCACCGCCCTCGCCCTGCTCGAACGGGCCGGAGCGGCGGGCGACCTCGCCGACCTCTGCCGCCTCCTCGGCGACCTGCTGCGCCGCACCGGCCGCGTCGAACAGGCCCTGGACGTCTACCGGACCGGCCTCGGCCACCGCGCGGCCCCGGGCACCACGACACTGGGCCCCGCGCCCGCCGGCCCGCCGATCCCGGCACCCGCCCCGCTCGTTCCGGAGCCGTAGGCCCGCGTCGGACCGTCCGCCGCACCCGCCGCAGGGACCTCGGTTCAGGTCCGCACGTCGGCGAGGACCTGGTGGGCGAGGGCCAGCAGGTCCGGGACGGCCGGGTGTCCCGGGCCCTCGCGCCACGCGAGGACGACGGGGACGGCCGGTGCGTCCGCGAGCGGGCGGTAGACCAGCGAGGGGTGGGTGTGGTTGCCGGGGGTGGCCGAGGTGGAGACCCCCACGGCGCGGCCGGCGGCGATGGCGATGAGCCACTCGTCCGTGTTGGCGACCTCGATGGTGGCGACGGGCCGGGCCGTCGGCGGCCACAGGTCCGCCGTGGTGGTGCCGGAGACGGTGTTGAGGGCGACCGGATGGGCGGAGAGGTCCGCCAGGGTGAGCGCGGGCAGGGCGGCCAGCGGGCTGTCCGCCGGCATGACCACCACCCGTTCCTCCGTCAGCAGCAGCTCCGTGCGGAGCCCGGCCGAGGTGACGGTGCCGCGCAGCAGCGCCGCGTCGACCCGGCCCTGGGTGAGTCCGGCCGTGCGGTCGTCGACGCGGAGCAGTTCCAGCGGAGTGCCGGGGTGCGTCTCGTCCCAGCGGCGCAGCAGCGGGACGGTGTGGACGCCGAGCGCCGCCCAGGTGTGGCCCAGGCGCAGCGGCCAGCCCCGCAGGCCCCCGGGGTCGAGGGCCGTCTCGACGGCGGCGACGGCGGCGCGGGCCTTGTCCCGGAAGGTGTGGCCCTCGGCGGTCAGTTCGAGGTGGTGGGTGGAACGGTCGAAGAGGCGGGTGCCGAGGTGGTCCTCAAGCCGGCGCAGGGTGCGGGAGAGCGCGGGCTGGCCGAGGTGGAGACGGGCGGCGGCGCGGGTGACGTTGCCTTCCTCGGCGATGGTGAGGAAGGCGCGCAGGCGGCGCAGCTCGATGGTCATGCCTCAGGAGCATAACCGTGGCGGAGTCGGCATTTCTTCGCGCTGGGTGCCGGCGCGATGATGGCGGCGTACATCGTGCTCAACGCCCGGGCGGGCGCCCGCTTCCCGAGGCTGGACGGCCTCGCGATCGCGATGGCGGTCGCCGCGCTGGTCAGCCTGCCGTTCGGGTTGGCGGAGTCCGGAGCGAGGTTGCTCGAACCGGGGGTGCTCGGCCTGGGCCTGGTGATCGCGGTGCTGAGCTCGGGCGTGCCCTACACCTTGGAGCTGCTCGCCCTGCGGCGGCTGCCGGCGGCCACCTTCGCAGTGCTGACCAGCCTGTCGCCGGCCCTTGCGGCGCTGGCCGGCTACCTGGTGCTGGACCAGGGGATGTCGTTGCCGCAGTGCGCCGCGATCGCGCTGGTGGTCACGGCGAGCGCGGGCGCGGTCCGTACGGGCCGGGGCTGAACCGGGCGCGCCGCCGGCCCGGTGACCCGCGTCAGACCCGCATGCCCTGGACGTGGCGGGGTTCGACGGCCAGGCCGAAGATCACGAGAAGGGACAGGGCCATGATGAACAGTGACCAGAACGGGAACGTGGAGAGGAAGATCATCTGGCCGATCACGGCGAGTGACGCGAGCACGATGCCGGTGATCCGCGCCGCCCGGACGCCGAGGAACACGCCGAGGCTGGCCAGGATCTGGGCGATGCCCAGGACGACGAACATCCAGCCCCAGGCGGTGTAGTTGAAGATGAGCAGCCGGTTGCCGTGGTTCGCGGTCGTCTCGTAGTAGCCGTGGTCCAGCACCGCGACGAAGCCGTCGATGATGTTGCACAGTCCGCTCAGCATCAGCAGGATCCCGGCGTACGCCACCCAGCGCGAGCGCTCCATCGGCGGGACGTTGCTGTTCGAGGGCAGGGGTTGTGACTCCATGCCTCCATCAGAAGCAGCCGGATGGGACGCCGCAACGACTGGTGAGCCGTTGGTGTCCCGTCGCCCGCGGCGGGGTGCGACCGGACGGCGACCGGACTGCGACCGGAGTGCGGCCGGGGCGCGACACCGGTGCGGCCGCGGCGTTCGGGCGAGGGGATCCGCCGGGAGGCGTGCAGCGGGTCGGGTGCGAGGGGGCCGGGAGGCGGATAGCGTTCGCCGGGGGCCTCCCGGACCACACGGAGATCTGACGATGGACCGCTACCCGCCGGACGACTCCGGCTGCGCGACCGCCCGGTACGGGCCCCTCGCGTCGGCTCTGCCCGCACGCTCCGGGGCCGGTGCCCTCGGCACGACGGGGGGCCGGTGAGATGGCCGACCGGCCGGAGGCGTTGCGGCTCGGCGCAGCCGAGTTCCGGGAGCTGTACGAGCGGGTGCGTCGCACCGCCACGGGCGGGATGGGCGGCCGCGGCGCGCTGGACACGATGACACCGCAACGGGTGGTCGCCGCGGCGCGCGAGGTCCGGTCGGGGCTCCGGGTGAGTCTGGCGGCGCCGGTGGAGACGCACACCGGACCGGACAATCCGGAGCCCGCCGGCCACCGCATGACCGGAGCGGTCGCCGGCGCCATCGAACCGGGCGGCCTGCAGTTCGCCCGGGACCACTTCGACATGAACGTCCACGGCGACGCGGACAGCCATCTCGACGCGCTCTGCCACGTGATCTACGACGGCACCCTGTACGGGGGCACGGACGCGTCCAGCGTGACGCCGCAGGGCGCCGAGGCCCTGTCCGTCGCGCTGGCCCGGGACGGCATCGTCGGCCGGGGCGTGCTGCTGGACATTCCCCGGCTCCGCGGCGTGTCCTGGCTGGAGCCGGGCGAGCAGGTGAGTGCCGCGGAGCTGGCCGAGGCCGAGGCCGCCCAGGGCGTGCGGGTGGGAGAGGGGGATCTGCTGTTCGTCCGGGTGGGGCACCGGCGCCGGCGGACGGAGCTCGGCCCCTGGGAGTCCGCGACGGCCCGGGCAGGGCTGCACCCCGGGGCGATGGAGTTCCTGGCCGAGCGCCGCGTCGCGGTGCTCGGCGGCGACGGCAACAACGACGCCGCACCGAGCGCCACCGAGGGCGTGGACTTCCCCGTCCACGTGCTCGCGGTGCACGCGATGGGGGTGCACCTGCTGGACTACCTGCAGTTCGAGGATCTGGCGCCGGTGTGCGAGCAGGAGGGGCGCTGGTCGTTCCTGTGCGTGGTGGCTCCGCTGCGGCTGCCACGGGCCACCGGCTCGCCGGTGAATCCGATCGCGGTGCTGTGACCCGTCACTCCGAGGTGCGGGACGGGCCGAAGTCCTCGGCGGAGATGCGCAGCCGGAAGACGTGGTAGGTCCAGCCCTGGTAGACGAGCACCAGCGGCAGGAAGACGATCGCGACGACGCTCATCACCTTCAGCGCGTAGTTGCCGGAGGCGCTGTTCTGCACGGTCAGGTCGAAGGCGGGGTTGGTGCTGGACACCATCAGCCTGGGGTAGAGGTCGACGAACAGCGACAGGATGGTGGTCGCGATCGTGACGGCCGTGGCCACGAACGCCCAGCCGTCGTGGTGGCCGGTGACGAGCCAGGCGGCGGCGAGGACCGCGAGCATGGCGACGAGGTCGAGGATGTCCGGGAGCACGCCCTTGCCCGCGGTGGAGTGGGTCCACGGGAGGAAGGCCAGCACGGCGAGGACGGTCAGCGGTGCGATCCGGCGGGCCAGCAGCTTGGCCCGGCCCTGCACCGTGCCGGTCGTCTTGAGGGCGATGAACGTCGCGCCGTGCAGCAGGCAGAGCAGTACGAGGGTGACTCCGGCGAACACCGAGTACCCGGAGAAGAGGTCTCCGAAGGAGCCGGTGAACTCCCGGTTCTGGTCGATCGGCAGGCCGTGCAGCAGGTCGCCGAGCGCGATTCCGATCAGCAGCGGCACCAGCACGCTGCCACAGGTGAGCAGGGCGTCCCAGGTGCGGCGCCAGCGCACACCACCGGCCTTGCCGCGGAACTCGAACGAGACGCCTCGCACGATGAGCCCGACCAGCAGCAGGATCAACGCGAGGTAGAGCCCCGAGAACATGGTGGCGTACCAGTCGGGGAACGCGGCGAACATCGCCGCGGCGGCGACGATCAACCACACCTCGTTGCCGTCCCAGAGCGGGCCGATGGTGTTGATCGCCGCCCGCCGGCCGGCCTCGTCGCGGCCGACGACGGTGTGCAGCATGCCGACGCCGAGGTCGAAGCCCTCCAGTACGAAGAAGCCGGTCCACAGGACGGCGGTGACGATGAACCAGAACGTGGCGAGCGCCATCGGGGGCCTCAGTAGCTCAGGGCCGGGACCGGGGCGTCCTCGGCCGGTGGCGGGGACAGTTCCTTGCGGGCGTACCGGGTGATCAGTACGACCTCGACCACCGCGAGCACCGCGTAGAGCAGGAAGAACACCAGGATGCTGGTGGCGACCTCGCCGGTGCTCACCGACGGGGAGACACCGTTGCGGGTGAGCTGGATGCCCTGGACGATCCACGGCTGACGGCCGTTCTCGGTGAGCAGCCAGCCGGCGGTGTTCATCAGGAACGGCAGCACCGCGGTCCAGACCGCCACCCGCTGGAACCACTGCGAGCCGCTGAGCCGCTTGCGCCACAGCAGCCACAGGCCCCAGAGCCCGACCAGCAACACCACGACGGCGAGGTAGGCCATCACCCGCATCGACCAGTACTGGATGAAGATGTTCGGGACGTAGTTGCCGGGCCCGTACTGCTGCTCGTACTGGGCCTGGACGGCGTTGAGCCCCAGCACCTGGCCGTTCCAGTGGTTGGTGGCCAGCAGGGACAGCAGATGCGGGACCTCGATGATCCGGGTCGGCGTCATGTCGTTCTTCCCGCCGCCGATCTGGAACAGCGAGAAGGAGCAGGGCTGGCAGGTGTCCCACTGGGCCTCGGCCCCGGCGATCTTCATCGGCTGGTACTTGCCCTCGGTGACGCCGAGTTCGCTTCCGACCAGCATCGCGACCAGGATCACCGGGACCAGCACCACCAGGGCCAGCCTGGCAGTGGCGTGGAAGGCGAGCGGGGACGAGCCCTTGCGCAGTTGCCAGGCCGACACCGCCAGCATCACGCACGCTCCGGTGACCACCGAGGCGAGGATCACGTGCAGGTACCCGCGCAGGAACACCGGGTTGGTGAACAGCGCCCAGACGTCGTTGAGTTGGGGCCGTCCGGTGGACGGATCGATCGTGTAGCCGACCGGGTGCTGCATCCAGGAGTTGGCCGCCATGATGAACGCCGCGGACAGGACGCCGCCCAGGGCCACCGCCCAGATCGTCGCCAGGTGCACGCGCGGCGGCAGGCGGTCCCAGCCGAACAGCCACAGCCCGAGGAAGGTCGACTCCAGGAAGAAGGCGGCCAGGCCCTCCATCGCCAGCGGTGCGCCGAAGACGTCGCCCACCGTGCGCGAGTACTCCGACCAGTCCATCCCGAACTGGAACTCCTGCACCAGGCCGGTCACCACGCCCACGGCGATGTTGATCACCAGCAGGACACCGAAGAACCTTGTGAGTTGCAGGAGTTCGGCCCTGCCGGTCCGGTGCCAGCCGGTCTGCAGCAGGGCGGTCAGGAATCCCAGGCCGATGGTGACCGGAACGAACAGGAAGTGGTAGACCGAGGTCATGGCGAACTGCAGCCTGGCCAGGTCGAGTTGACTCATGTGGTTCCCATCGCAGGGCGCTTGGGCATCAGTCAACCACGCACCCGCGCCGCCGGCGGGGCGGCGCCGCCGGGGTTAGCCCCGGCGGGCGGCGGCCGATCGGAGCAACGGAGAGGCCGTCAGCCCGCACCCGTCACGATCACGTTGGCCGGCGGATCGCCCGCCGCGTACCGCGACACCTGTGCCCGGACCAGGGCCAGGGCACGGGGCCGGAAGGCCGAGGTGGTGGCCGCGACGTGGGGACTGATCAGGGTGTTCGGCGCCGTCCACAGCGGATGTCCGGGCGGTAGCGGCTCGGGGTCGGTGACATCGAGCGCCGCGGCCAGCCGCCCGCTTCGCAGCTCCGCCAGGAGCGCGTCGGTGTCCACCACTGCGCCCCGGCCGACGTTCACCACCAGCGCGCCGTCCTTCAGCCGGGCGAGGACCGCGGCGTCGACCAGGCCCCGGGTCTCCGCGGTGAGCGGCAGGGTCAGCACCACCGCATCGGCCTGCGGCAGCAGGAGGGGCAGGCGCCCCAGGGGCTGCACGGGCCCCCGCGGTGACTGCCGCTCCGTGCGCGCCACCCGGAGCACCCGGCATTCGAACGGCGCGATCCGCGCTTCGACGGCCGCACCGATCGCGCCGTAGCCGAGCAGGAGCACGGTGCGGTCGGCCAGAGCGGGCCGGAATCCGGTCACCCACTGCTGCGCCTGCTGTGCCCGCACGAGATCGGGGATCCGGCGCAGCGCCGCGAGGAGCAGGGTCACCGCGTGCTCGGCGGTGCTCGCCTCGTGCACTCCCGTGGCGTTGCAGAGCGTGACTCCGGGCGGCACATGCGGCAGCAGATCGTCCACACCGATGCTGAGCGACTGCAGCACCCTCAGGCCGGGAAGCCGCGGCAGCAGGTCCAGGGCCGTGCGGGTGAAGGTGTACGGGATGACGAAGAACTCGACGGCCGCGAGCCGGGGGCCGGCCGGTTCCTCGCCCGTGCCGTCCCACACGGCCGCGGACCAGCCCTCCGGCAGCCCGCCCAGCTCCGCCGGGGTGAACGGCAGCAGCAGCCGGGGACCGGCGGACGGCTTCGCGGCGCTCATCGGACCTGACTCCTCTCGGGTGCCCCGAGCGATGGCGGAGGTGCGCCGCGCCCGGCAACCGTGCCGCAACGGAGTCCGGCGACCTCATGACCAGCCTAGGGAACAGACCGTCGTGGACGCCTGCGCCAGCACGGGCGCGACCACGGCCGCTGTGCTGCGAGCCGCTCGGACAGCAGCCTCCCGCCCGCTGAGGTGCCGCCCGGCCTGAGCCGTTATAGCTTGCAAGTGACAGGACTTGTCCTGCGCGTCGGTGGCCGTGCCGCGAGGACGCCACCCCGAGCCGAGTGCCCGAAGGCCGGACGAGCCGGGCACTGCCAGGGCAGGCAACGACTCCAGATCGGATTCCGCCGTGGTCGGCGACCAGCACTACGACGTCATCATCATCGGCACCGGCGCCGGCGGCGGCACACTGGCGCACCGGCTGGCGCCGACCGGCAAGCGCATCCTGCTGCTCGAACGCGGCGACTACCTGCCCCGCGAGCGCGACAACTGGGACTCCACCGCGGTGTTCGTCAAGGGCAAGTACCGCGCCCCCGAGTACTGGTACGACAAGGACGGCAACGCCTTCCCGCCCGAGGTCAACTACTACGTCGGCGGCAACACCAAGTTCTACGGCGCCGCGCTGTTCCGGCTGCGCCCCGAGGACTTCGGCGAACTCCGCCATCACGACGGCATCTCGCCGGCCTGGCCGATCGACTACCAGGACATGGAGCCGTACTACACCCGGGCGGAACAGCTCTACCTGGTGCACGGCCGGCACGGCGAGGACCCGACCGAGGGCCCGGCGAGCGGCCCGTACCCGTTCCCGCCGGTCGAGCACGAACCGCGCATCCAGCAGCTCAGCGACGACCTGGAGAAGCACGGCCTGCACCCGTTCCACCTGCCGATCGGGGTGAACCTCACGCAGGACGAGCACGGCCGGGCCGTCCACGGCAGCGCCTGCATCCGCTGCGACCGGGTGGACGGGTTCCCCTGCCTGCTCGGCGCCAAGTCCGACGCCGAGGTGATCTGCGTCGACCCGGCGCTGAAGCACGACAACGTCACGATGATCACCCACGCGAACGTGCGCCGGCTCACGACCGACCCGACCGGGCGGACGGTCACGGCCGTGGTCACCGAACTCGGTGACGGCGGCACGGCCGAATTCGCCGCGGACGTCGTGGTGATCGCCTGCGGTGCGGTCAACTCGGCGCTGCTGCTGCTCCGCTCGGCGAGCGACCGGCACCCGGAGGGGCTGGCCAACAGCTCCGGCGTGGTCGGCCGGCACTACCTGCGGCACAACAACCTGGCCCTGATGGCGGTGTCGAAGGAGCCCAACCCGACCGCCTTCCAGAAGACCCTGGCCCTGCACGACTGGTACCTGGGCGCGGACGACTGGGACTTCCCCCTCGGCGGGATCCAGATGCTCGGCAAGTCCGATGCCGACCAGATCCACGGCGAGGCTCCGCGCTGGGCCGGAGCGGTGTCGCCCGACATGCCGTTCGAGGTGCTCGCCCACCACGCGGTCGACTTCTGGCTGTGCGGCGAGGACCTGCCGAACCCGGACAACCGGGTGACCCTGGACGCCGACGGCAACGTCCACCTGACCCTCGACGAGAAGAACAACATCAGCGGACTGAAGCGGCTGCGCCACAAGCTCCAGGGCATGCTCGGAAAGCTGGGCCTGCACGAGCACCATCTGCTGCCGCACAGCCTCTACCTGCACAAGGGCATGCCGATCGGCGCCACCGCCCACCAGGCCGGCACCGTCCGGTTCGGCACCGACCCCGCCTCCTCCGCCCTCGACGTCAACTGCAAGGCCCACGACCTGGACAACCTCTACGTCGTGGACACCAGCTTCTTCCCGAGCATCGGCGCGGTGAACCCGTCGCTGACGGCCATCGCCAACGCCCTGCGCGTCGGCGACCACCTGGCCGACCGGCTGCGGTGAGCCGCGGCGCAGGCAGCCGGCGCACACAGCACGCATCCGGCGATCGCACACAGGAGAGCCCGAGATGACGACACGACAGACGGACGCGCTGGTGATCTTCGGCGCAACCGGCGACCTGGCCAAGCTGGAGACCTTCCCGGCGCTGGTCGGGCTGGTCGAACGCGGAGTCCTGGACGTCCCGGTGGTGGGCGTGGCCAAGGCCGGCTGGGGCCTGGAGCAGTTCCGCGCCTACGCCGAGGCCTCGCTCACCCTCAACGGCATGGACCCCGCGTCCCCCGCAGCGGTCAAGCTGCTCGGCCTGCTGCGCTACGTGGACGGCGACCTCGGTGAGGACGCCACGTACACGGCGATGTCCGAGGCCATGGGCAGCGGGGGTCGCGCGCTGTTC
>NZ_JBHJUK010000207.1:0-11836 GCF_042266225.1 Kitasatospora sp. NPDC056181 | reverse complement strand
CTCCAGGCGCCCGACTTCCAGGCCGCCGAGAAGGAGGTCGGACGGAGGCCTTCTCCCGTTTCTCCCGGTTCTCCCGTTCTCCCGTTTTCCGGTTTCTCCGGTCTCCCGGGTCTCCGGTCTGGCGGCGGGGAGTCAGCGGGGGTCGACGATCTCCGGTGCGAAGACGGTCCCCAGCGGCTCCGGGCCGACGTACTGCTGGCAGTTGCACTGCCGGGGCTCGAACTGCAGCGGCTTGCGCTCGGCGTCCCAGGCCGTCGGCACCTCGACCGCCTCGTGGCACTTGCCGTGCTTGTCGTGCTTGGCCAGGTGGTGGGTGCATCCGCAGACGGGCTCCGGGGGGCGGCTCGCCGCGTCGAGTGCGAGCTGCTGCCGTTCAGCGGCCTGCAACAGCTCCATCCTCCGTTCGTGGCGCATCTTCAGGGCGCCCCGGACGTTGTCGCCGACCCAGCCCCCACCCACCATCACCGCGGGTATCAGCGCCCATATCCAGCCACCCATGCCATCACTCCCCTTGATCAACCGGCCCCACAGCTTACGACCTACCCCGGCGGTCCCGCCCCACCCGAGCGGAGTCCGGGGAAGGCCTCCGTACGAACGGCCGCGCGTCCGTACGTGTGAACGGCCCTGACCGGGGCACACGCGATGACCGGACATCCCGTAGCTCACGAGAGGTCGATTCCGATGCTTCTTCTTGTCCTCGTCCTGTTGCTGGCCCTCGTCCTGGGCGGCGCCGGTTTCGCCGTGCACGCCCTGTGGTGGATCGCGCTGGCCGTCCTGGTGTTCTGGGTCCTCGGGTTCGTGTTCTCCTCGGGTGGCGGGGGCGGCCGGCGGTGGTACCGCTGGTGACCGCCGCCCCGGATCGCCCTTCGGCGGCCGGGTCGCCCTGATCGGCAGCGGCGGCGCCACGCCCCGCCGTGCGCCACGCGCTGTTCGCCGGCTGCCGTGTGCCATGCCCTGTTCGCCGGCCACCCGCGTGGTGGCCGGCGGCCTCATGTGCGGAATGTACGGACCCGACCGCCCCGCGTCTGCCCGGCGCCCCGCCCGCCTCGCTGATCAGCCCCCGCCTCGGATCAGCGCCCGCCACCGCTGGTCAGCGCGGCGGGGGCAGCCTCGGCGGGGCCGGCGGGGACGGGAGTTCGGGCGGGAGTTCGGGCGGTAGCGGCAGATCCGCCCAGACCGCCTTGCCGCGGCCGTCCGGGTAGCTGCCCCAGCGCACCGCGAGGCGGTCCACGATGACCAGGCCGTGGCCGCCGATCCCCCCTGGCCGGCCCGTGCCGAGGCGGGGCGGTTCGGGGCTGCGGTCGGTGACCCGGACGCGCAGTCGGTCGCCGTACCGGGTGAGGTCGAGACCGCGGGGGCCGTCGCCGTGGCGGACGGCGTTGCCGATGAGCTCCGCGGTCACCAGGACGATGTCGTCCGCCGCCGGCGGTGAGTCGGCGAGCTGCCAGCTGCGGAGGGCCTCGCGGACGAAGGCGAGGCCGCTCCCGACCGGGCAGGGGCCCTCGGAGTCCAGAGCCAGGCGGCGGTGGCGGTGGAAGGCCGCTGGGGCGGTGAAGGGGCACATGGCGGAACCGGCCTGTCGGGAGGCGTCTCTCACCCGGGCGTCTGCCCCGGTACCGCCGGGCCATGTGTCCGCCCCTCGCCGGGTACCGGTACGTCGCGGTGACCGGCGGCGGTCCCGGGCCCGGGGCCTTCGGCCAGCTCTCGGCGATGCCCTCCAGGCGCTCCCGGAGCTCGACGCCTACCGCCCGGGAGGCGGCTCGACGGCCGGGGGCAGGCGCACGGCGAGCAGGCAGCTGTCGTCCGCGGGGTTGGGACCGCCGAGGCCGGCGGCGATGTGGTCGAGGCAGTCCGCGAGAGCGGTCGCGCCGCACTCCTCGGCGGCCCGTAGGAGTGGTTCCGGGCGGCCCGAGCCGCCCTCGCGGCGGTTGAGCAGGCCGTCGGTCCACAGCAGCACGGTGTCGCCGCGCCGGAGCGCCACCTCGCTGTCGCGGTAGGCGGTGGCGCGGTCGGCCCCGAGCACGGTGCCTGCCGGGCCCTGCGCGAGGGTTGCGGTGCCGGCGCGCAGCACCGCCGGCGGCGGGTGCCCGGCGGCGCTCCAGACGAGTGCGCGGGCGGCCGGGTCGAGCAGACCGCACAGGACGCTCGCGATGTGGCGGCTGCCCTGGTGGCAGAGCATGGTGTTGAGCCGCCCGAGGACCGCCGCCGGGCCGGCACCGGTGTAGCACAGGGCGCGCAGGGCGTGCCGGAGTTCGGCCATGCCCACGGCGGCCGCCACGCCGTGGCCGCTGACGTCGCCGACGGCGAGCAGGACGGTGCCGTCGGGCAGCGGCAGCAGGTCGTACCAGTCACCGCCCACCCGGGGCTGCTCCCCGGCGGGCAGGTACCGGGCCGCGTGGTCGAGGCCGGAGGCCGCCGGGTCGGGCCCGGTGGGCGTCGGCATCAGCGCGCTCTGCAGGGCCCGCGTCATCCGGTGTTCGGCTCCCGCGCGGCGCCGCTGCTCCGCGAGCCGGGCCCTGGCCACCGTCAGGGCCTGCTCGGTGCGGTGCCAGGAGGTGACGTCCTGGAGGACGCCGCGGACGGTCCGCGCGGGGCCGCCGGCCGGGGCGGTCAGCGCCTCGGCGGTGACCCGGACGGTGCGCGGCCCGGCGCCGGTCGTGCCGACGGCGACCTCCAGGGTGGCGTTCCGCTGCCCCGCGAGCAGGCGGCGGGCGAGCAGCCGGACGGCGGGGCGGTCCGCGGGGGCGACGCACGCCAGAGCGTCCGCGGGCGCGGTGGGGCCGGCCCGGCCGGGGTCAAGGCCGAGCATCCGCAGCGCCTCCTCGGAGAGTTCGAGGCCGGGCGACCCGGCGGACCACCAGAAACCGCCGAGGCCGGCCAGCCGGTGTGCCTCACCGAGCCGCGCCGCCCGCTCGGCCGTGCCGCCCCGGTGCCGCCAGGTGAGCAGGACCCCGTCGAGGAAGGGCACCGCCCGCAGGCTCAACGTTGCGGCGCTCCCGGTGTCCGGCCGGGTGAAGTCCGTGGTACAGCCCTCGTAGGGGACACCGTCGGCGGCAGCGCCCAGGATCCGTTCGAACACGCCGGAGGCCACCAGCCCGGGGTGGAGCTCGCTGAGCCGCCGACCCTCCGCCGGGCCCGGGCCGGCAGCGGCGTTGGCGTAGCCGACCCGCAGGTCGGTGATCGGCCCGCCGTCGACGCCCCGATGGACGGCCGAGAGCACCAGCACCGGCGCGTACATGGCGTCGAGGACCGCGCGGAACCAGTACTCGCCGCCCGGGACCTCCAAGCCTGGCCCCCCGTCGCCGGCGGCGCCCACCCGCAGGAGGTGCCCGGCCGCCAGGTTCGCGAGCGCGTCGACGTAACGGCTGGCCGCGCGGGCCCGGTCGGCCCTCCCCTCCCACCCGAGGCTCATCGCCCCGACGATCCGGTCGCCGCGGCGCAGCGGCACGGCGCAGGCGATCCGGCCCGGCACGATCCGGCCGGTGTCGGGCGGGCGCTCCCCCGGCCGGTCGGGGTCGAACTCCCAGACCATGCCGCCGCCGTGCGCTGCCGCGACCAGCGGCACCCCGGTCTCCGGCGGGATCCGGCGCCACTGGCTGATCCGGCGCGGCTCCACTCCGTGACTCCCGACGAGTGCCAGGGCGCCGTCCGGTTCCAGCAGGCCGAGCACCACGGCGAGGACGCCCAGCGGCGCGAGTGCGACCTCGTGCAACAGCCGGGCCAGCTCCTCGGGGGTCTCCGCGCCGGCGAGCGCCGAGGCGGCCAGGTGGTACCGGGCGGCCAGACCCGGGACCGGCGTCAGGCGGGCCGCGGCGGGCGGGGCCGGGCGCGGGTCGTGCGGTCGCCGTGGGACGGCGTCCGGCGCCGTGACGTGGCCGGGGGCCGGGATGTCCTCGTCGGCCGCGGTGTCCTCCAGCGGGGCCGCGATGCCCACCAGGCCGGCGGCGATGTCCGCCAGCTTGCGGTTGGTGTCCTGGGAGAGCTGGACGAGATGGCCGAAGGCCTCGTCCGGCGTGCAGCCGAGCCGTTCGGTGAGCATGCCCTTCGCCTGCTCGATCACCCCGCGGCTGCGCATCGCGCGGCGCAGCCCGTCGGCCTCGGCGCGCAACCGGTCCACGGCCTCCCGCAGCACGGCCGTCTCCCCGGTGCGGACGGACGTGCCGGAGCTGTCACCGGCGGGTTCAGACACAGGCCGCCACCGTGTCGGGATAGAGCGGCAGCAGCGCCGCCACCCCGGTGAGGTCGATCAGGTCCCGGACCCTCGGGACGGCGCCGGCCAACCGCAGGGCGCCGTTCCCGTCCCTGGCCCGCCGGGCCGCGCCGAGCAGGACGTTGAGGCCGGTCGAGTCGACGAAGCCGACGGCGGCGAGGTCGACGACCAGACGGACCGCCCCGCCGTCCACCAGCAGCTGGAACAGCCGCCGGACGTCCCTCGCCGCGAAGTCGTCGAGGTCCCCGCTGAGCGGGACCACCGTCCAGCCGTTGACCTCGGGGAAGTCCTTCATCTCGGCCACCCTCGACACCGTGGCCCCATGGTTCGGGGCCTCCTCCAGGCTAGGACCTGGACGGAGCCGGGTGCGAGCCGCCGCGGGGGACGGGCGGCCCGGTCGCGTGTCGTGGCACCACGGCGCGGCACCGCCGGCCGCGTCACTGCGGCCGGCGGGCCCGGACGACGGCGCGGCCCGCCAGGGCTCCGCCGTAGACGGTGTAGCCGACGCCGATCAGCCAGGACTGGACGACGAGGACGACCTCCTTCCCGGACACGGTCCGACCTCGCAGCCGCCGTCGCCGTCAGGCGGGCCAGCGCAGCACGGCGCCGAGGCCGCCGGCCGGTCCCGGGGCGGAGTCGGGGACGAGCACGGCGTCCGCTCCGGCGGCGACCGCGCAGCGCAGCAGGGCATCGGCGGCCGGCGCCTGACGCGGCTCGTCCACGCCCATGCTGCGGACGGTGGCCCGGTCGACACCGATGTGGTCGGCCTGCGGCCCGGTCCACACCGGGCGGTCCGGATCGGAACGGCCCGCCTGGACGAGGAGGGTGGCGAGCCGGTGCTGCTGTGCGGCGCTCACCACGGCGGGGACGCCCTGGGCGGCGGCGCCGGGCGCGGTCTCGGTGCCGGCACCGTCCGTGGCGTGCTCACCGGGACGGCCGAGGCCCGCGTGGAAGTCGTCCAGAACGGCGTCGAGGTGCATGATCCTGTGCTCCTCCCACGCCTCGTCCAGGCGCCGGTCGAAGGCCTCGCGCGCGATGCCGCCGGCCCGCCCCCCGCCGTCGACCTCGGTGGTGAACGCCCGGAGGCCCTGCGGCAGCCGGTGGTGGACCGCCCGGCGCTCGCGGACGTCGCCGGTGAGGACGAGCAGGCGGGCGCCGCTCCCGGGCCAGACCCGGGCGATGTGGTCGGCGATGATGCCCGCCGTACGCTCCCAGGTGTCCTCGCGGCGGTGACGGTAGTGCCACTCGCGGCGGTCGGCGGGCGGGGCCCGGTGCCCCCGGGCCTGCCGCTGCGGTCCCTCGACGGTGCCGGCCGGCGTGTTGCGGCCGAGCGCGCGCAGCTCCAGCTCGGCGCCGGTGCGGTCGACGGCGGCGATCAGGCAGCCGGCCACCGTGTCGTCCAGCAGGGCGAGCAACGGGGCGGTGTGCGGCAGCGGCCCCCAGGCGGCGGCGACGTCCGGCGGGGAGCTGCTGAGCGGGGCGTCGAGCGCCACCTCGCCGTCCGCGGCGAAGAGCGCCCGGCCGGGCGGGGAACCGGCGGCCGGCAGGCCGGCGAGGTACTCGCCGACGGCGCCGCGGGTGGGCCCGTCCGCGCCGAGGGCGGCGAGCCGGTCCACCGCGGCGCGGTCGATCAGCGCGCGGCGCTGCGCCGCGTCCTCGGTGGCGTGGGAGGTGTCGAGGTAAACGGAGGCCCAGGGGCCGGACCGGTCGAGCAGCGGAGCGAGAGGGGCGAGTTCCATGGCTGACTCCCCGTTTCGGTGGGTCGCTCGTACGCCTACCCGGCGGCGGCGGGCGGACACCCGGCCGGCCGTGCCGCGATCGTCCGGGGTCGGCAGGCCGACGAACGTACCGGGGCGGCCGGCCGTCAGCACAGGTCCCGGCAGCACCGTGGGGCGGGTGCGCGGCCCTTGGTGGGCGCGACAGGAGCGGCCCCGCGGCCGGCCGGGCTCACTCGGCCTGGACGGCGATCAGGCAGGTGTCGTCGTCGGTGTCTGCCGGGCTGAGCTCCAACAGGCGGTCCAGGTAGCGCTCCAGGTCCGGGCCGGGGGCGCCGGCGGAGCGGATCAGCTGGTCCACGGACTCCTCGACCGAGCGGTCACGGCGCTCGACCAGGCCGTCGGTGTAGAGCAGCAGGACCTCGCCCGGGGCCAGGTGGGCGGTCTGCTCCTCGTATGCGGCCTCCTCGACCGCGCCGAGCAGCACGCCGCGGGGCAGCGGGAGCACGTCCGCACGGTCGGGGCCGAGCCGGATCGGGGGCAGGTGGCCGGCCCGGGCCCAGCACAGTTCGCCGCCGGCCGGGTCGAAGACCACGCAGACGACCGTGGCGGTGACGTGCCCCGGTTCGCGCATCGCGGCGGTGTTGGCCCATTCCAGCAGCCGGCCCGGTCCGGCGCCGGTGACGGCGAGGCCGCGCAGCGTGTGCCGGAGCGCGACCATGCCGGTGGCCGCCTCGACGCCGTGGCCGGCGACGTCGCCGACGGCGAGCAGCACCCGCTTGTCGGGCAGCAGGAGGACGTCGTACCAGTCGCCGCCGACCCGGTCGCGCCTGGCGGCCGGGCGGTACCGGACGGCGGCGCGCAGGCCGGACGCGCCGAGCGGGGGCGGCGCGGGAGGCAGGATCGCCTGCTGGAGGCGGAGGGCGAGCTGCTCGCTGACCGCGGCCTCCTGCTCGGAGTCGGCGAGGCGTTCCCGGGTGGCGCCGAGCGCGATCTCGGTGCGGTGCTGGACGGACACGTCGTGGTAGGCGCCACGGATGCCGGTCAGCCGGCCGTCGTCGTCGAGGACGGGCTCGGCGACGATGCGGGTGTAGCGGTGCGTGCCGTCCGGGCGGGCCAGCCGGAAGACCGCGGAGGAGCTGCGGTGGCGGTGCTGGACGGTGTCGACCAGCCTGCGGACGGCGGCCTGGTCGTCGCGGTGGGCGTGCCGGGCCAGGTGGAGGAACGGGACGGGGTCGCTGTCGGGCGGCAGCCCGTACAACTCGGCCAGGCCGTCGCTCCACAGGATCCGGCCGGTGGCCGGGTGCTCCTCGAAGCCGGCGACGCGGGCGAGCCGCTGGGCCTGGCGCAGCAGGGCCGACTGCCCGGGCTCGTCGGCCCGGGTCTCCAGCTGCCAACTGACCAGCAGCCGGCCACCGAGCGGGGCGGCGGCGAGCAGGACGGTGGCGGGCAGGGCCCGCTCGCCGTCGCGGAAGACCAGCCGCACGCGTTCGGCGGGCAGTGCCTCACCGGATTCGTGGACGCGGAGCAGCCGCTCGAAGAGGCCGTCGGCGCCGGCGGCCGGGTAGGTCTCCAGGAGGGAGGCCCCTTCCAGCGAGGTCCCGGGCCGGCCGAGCGGGTCGGGGAAGCCCTCGCCGGCGCGGACGATCGTGAAGTCGGTAACCCGGCCGTCCCGGAGGGCCGGTTCGAGAAGCAGCGCGGGGCTGAGCAGCCCGTCGAGGACCGCCGCCTGCTGTTCGTCGCGGGGCGTGGGCGGGTCCGCCGCGTCGAGGAGGGTCGCGCAGAGGCCGGCGAGGCCGTGCAGTGAACGGCGTTCGGCCGGGGCGAGGGACGGCCCGGGGGCGGGCCAGACGACCTCCAGGGCGCCGTGGCACCGGCCGGCGTCGCGCAACGGCAGCACGGCACGGGCGGAGCCGGCCGCGACGGAGGGGCCGGACGCCGCCCGGTCGCCCGGCCAGAGCTCGGCTCCCGAGGACCGGACCCGCTCGGCCGGGGTGCCCACGCCCGGCGGGACCCGGCTCCAGGCGGTGGCCTCGGCGGCGGACAGTCCGGCGTGCGCGGCGAGTTCGAGCGCGCCGTCCGGCAGCCACCGCCAGACGGCGACGGCGGCGGCGCCCGATGCCGCCCGGGCCTGGTCGAGCACGGCTTCGGCGGCGCGCTGCAGGTCGGGGGTCACGGCGAGGCCGGGGACGGGGACGGGGACGGCGGTGCGCTCAGGCGCGGGTGCGCCGGGTACGCCGGGTGCGCCGGGTACGCCGTCGGTCCGTCCCACGATGTCGGCGGCCAGGGTCACGGCCGGGACCCCGGCCTGACGCGCGAGCCGGGCGAGTTCGGCCGCGGCCTCGACGGGCGGGACGCCGAGGCGTTCGGCGAGGACGCCGGTGGCGAGGTCGGCCAGGGCGCGGTTGCGCTCCTCGGCCCTGGTGCGGGCGGCGGTGCGCTGGAGTCGGCGCACCACGGCGGCAAGGGCCCGGGCGGTGTCGGCCCCGGGGCCCGGCCCGGCCGTCATGAGGACTCCAGCCAGTGCCGCATCCGGTCGAGCAGCAGGCCGATGTCGACGGGCTTGGTGACGTGGTCGTCGGCTCCGGCGGCGAGGCTCTTGCCCTCGTCCTCGGGCATCGCCTTGGCGGTGACGGTGATGACCGGCAGCCGGGCGAACCGCTCGTCGGCGCGGATCGCGGCGATCGCCGCGTAGCCGTCGAGGCCGGGCATCATCACGTCCATCAGGACGAGGCCGGTCTCGGGGTGGCGGTGCAGCACGTCGAGGCAGGCGCGTCCGTCGGCGGCGTGCAGGACGGTCAGGCCGCGCTGTTCCAGGGTGGCGGCGAGCGCGAAGACGTTGCGGATGTCGTCGTCGACGATCAGGACGGTGCGTCCGGCGAGCTCCTCGTCGACGGGCGCGGGGGCCGGCGCGGGGGCCGGGGCGGAGGGCCGGCCGCCGAGCAGGCGGATCACCCGTTCCCGCAGGTCGTCCAGCCCGTGGGTGAGTTCGACGCCGCCGACGGCGGTGACGGACGGTTCCGTGGTGCCGTCGCCCTCGTAACCGAGCACGGGCGTCCGGTCGCCCAGGGTCGCGAGCGCCTCGGGCACGAGCTCGGCCGAGCCGGTGAGATCGAGTACGACGCAGCGGTAGGGGCCGGCGGCGAGGGCGCTCCGCAGTCCCGCCTCGTCGCCGGTGCTGTGGACCGTCACCCGCGGTTCCGGTGTCCCGAGGACGTCCACCGCGGTGCGGGTGAGCAGGGTGAGCAGGGCCGGCGGGTCGGGTTCGACCACCAGGACCCGCGGCTCGACGGCCGGCCGGCCCTCGGGGCGTCCGGGTGCGCCGAGCGGCAGGTAGAGGGTGAAGGTGCTGCCCCGGCCGATGGCGGAGTGGACGGTGATGGTGCCGCCGAGCAGCCGGGCGAGCTCGCGGCTGATCGACAGGCCGAGGCCGGTCCCGCCGAACCGCCGGCTGGTGGTGCCGTCGGCCTGCTGGAAGGCCCCGAAGATGGTGTCCAGGTGGGCGGGGTCGATGCCGATGCCGGTGTCCTCCACGTGGAACGCCACCGCCTCTGCGGTGCGGGCGAGTTCGGCCGGCAGGTCCGGCTCCGTCACGCGTTCGATCCGCAGCTCGACCCGGCCGCCGTCGGTGAACTTGACGGCGTTGGAGAGGAGGTTGCGCAGCACCTGGCGCAACCTGTCCTGGTCGGTGACGAGTTCCGCCGGGACCGCCGGGTCGAGGGTGGTGGCGAAGTCGAGGCCCCGCTGGTCGGCCAGCGGCCGGAAGGTGGACTCGACGTACTGGAGCAGGTCGTGGACGGCGAAGGGTTCGGGTGTCAGCTCCATCTTCCCGGCCTCGACCTTGGAGAGGTCGAGGATGTCGTTGATGAGCTGGAGCAGGTCGGTGCCGGCGGAGTGGATGACGCCGGCGTACTCGACCTGCTTGGGGGTCAGGTTGCCGGTGGCGTTCTGCGCGAGCAGCTGCGCCAGGATGAGCAGGCTGTTCAGCGGGGTGCGCAGCTCGTGGCTCATGTTGGCCAGGAACTCGGACTTGTACATCGACGCGAGGGTGAGCTGGCGGGCCCGCTCCTCCAGCTCCTGGCGGGCCTGTTCGATCTCCAGGTTCTTGGCCTCGATGTCCCGGTTGCGCTCGGCCAGCAGCGCGGCCTTCTCCTCCAGCTCCGCGTTGGAGCGCCGAAGCTCCTCCTGCCCTTTCTGCAACTCCTCGGAGCGGTCCTGGAGTTCGGCGGTGAGGCGCTGGGACTCGCCGAGCAGTTCGTCGGTGCGGGCGTTGGCGAGCAGGGTGCCGATGTTGACGCCGCAGGCCTCGGCGAACTGGGCCAGGAAGTCGCGGTGGACCTGGCTGAACGGATGGACGGCGGCGAACTCCAGCACGCCGATCAGCCACTCCTCCAGGGCGATCGGCAGGATCACCACCGAACGGGCGTCCGCGGCGCCGGCGCCGGAGGCGATCGTCGCGTAGCCGGGCGGCAGGTCGTCCACGACGATCGTGCGGCGGCTGCGGGCGGCCTGCCCGACCAGGGTCTCCCCGAGGCGCACCCGCTTCTGCGGCGGGTCGGCGGGCGACCTGCCGTAGGTGCTGATGCGGGCGAGTTCGGGATCGGTGCCGTCCTCGGACTCCCGGACGAGGTAGAAGGCGCCGTACTGGGCGCCGACCAGGGGCGTCAGCTCATCCGTGATCATGTCGGCGACGGCCTGGATGTCGCGGCGGCCCTGGATGGCGGCGGAGAAGCCGGCGAGGTTGGTCTTCAGCCAGTCCTGCTCCTGGTTGGCGAGCGTGGTGTCGCGCAGCGACCCGACCATCGCGTTGACGTTGTCCTTGAGGTCGGCGACCTCGCCGGAGGCGTCGACGGTGATCGAGCGGGTGAGGTCGCCGGCGGCGACGGCGCTGGTCACCTCGGCGATCGCGCGGACCTGCCGGGTGAGGTTGCCGGCCAGTCCGTTGACGTTCTCGGTGAGCCGTTTCCAGGTGCCGGAGACGCCCTCGACCTCCGCCTGGCCGCCGAGCCGGCCCTCGCTGCCGACCTCCCGCGCGACCCGGGTCACCTCGGCGGCGAAGGAGCCCAGCTGGTCGACCATGGTGTTGATGGTGGTCTTCAGTTCCAGGATCTCGCCGCGCGCGTCGACGTCGATCTTGCGGGTGAGGTCGCCGTTGGCGACCGCCGTGGTGACCTGGGCGATGTTGCGGACCTGGTTGGTGAGGTTGTTGGCCATGGAGTTGACGTTGTCGGTGAGGTCCTTCCACGTCCCGGCGACGTTCGGGACGCGTGCCTGGCCGCCGAGCGTGCCCTCGGTACCGACCTCCCGGGCCACCCGGGTCACCTCGTCCGCGAACGCGGAGAGCGTGTCGACCATGGTGTTGATCACTCCGGCGAGGGCCGCGACCTCGCCCTCGGCCTCGACGGTGATCTTCTGGGAGAGGTCGCCCCTGGCCACGGCCGTTGCCACCTGGGCGATCGAGCGGACCTGCCCGGTCAGGTTCGACGCCATCACGTTGACGTTGTCCGTGAGGTCCTTCCAGGTGCCGGAGACGCCCCGGACGGTGGCCTGGCCGCCCAGGTTGCCGGCCGTGCCGACCTCGCGGGCCACCCGTGTGACCTCGTCGGCGAAGGCGGACAGCTGGTCGACCATCGTGTTGATGGTCTCCTTGAGCTCCAGGATCTCGCCGCGCGCGTCCACCCGGATCTTCTGGGTGAGGTCGCCCTCGGCGACCGCCGTGGCGACGTGGGCGATGTTGCGGACCTGGTTGGTGAGGTTGCCGGCCATGGAGTTCACCGAGTCGGTCAGGTCGCGCCAGGTACCGGCCACTCCGGGCACCAGGGCCTGGCCGCCGAGCCGCCCCTCGGTACCGACCTCCCGGGCCACCCGGGTCACCTCCGCCGCGAAGGACCCGAGCTGGTCCACCATCGTG
>NZ_JBHJUK010000206.1:0-11970 GCF_042266225.1 Kitasatospora sp. NPDC056181 | reverse complement strand
GGGCGCCCTCGTGTCTGCGCCCTCGTGTCTGCGCGCCGGTTCGGGCGCGTCGGGCGGTGCTGTTGCCGGTGCCGGTGCTTGTGCCGGTGGTTCGGGCGGTGCCGGTGGTTCGGGCGGTGCCCGTGCGGCGCGTCAGCCGGTGAGCGCTGCCTTCACGGCGGCGGCCACGCGGCCGCCCTCGGCCAGACCGTCCACCTTCGGCTTCACGAGCTTCATCACGGCGCCCATGCCCTGCGGACCGGTCGCCCCGCTCTCGGCGACGGCGGCGGCCACGATCGCCGTCAGCTCCTCGTCGGAGAGCTGCTTGGGCAGGTAGCCGGCCAGCAACTCGCCCTCCGCCCGCTCCCGGGCGGCCTGGTCGACCCGGCCCGCACCGTCGAACGCCTCGGCGGCCTCCCGGCGCTTCTTCGCCTCACGCGCGAGCACCTTCAGCACCTCGGCGTCCGACAGCTCGCGCTTCTCCTTGCCCGCCACCTCCTCGCTGGTGACAGCGGAGAGCGTGAGCCGAATGGTGGACGAGCGCAGCTCGTCCCGGTCCTTGATGGCAGCCGTGAGGTCCTCCTGCAGCTGCTCCTTGAGCGTGGTCATGGCCCCGAGTCTCCCACCTGCGGCGTTCGGCTGCCCGCCATTAACGCAACGCCCCTGCGCAACGCGCAGGCTCCCGCCTCCCGCGGCTCCCCATACTGGTTGTACGACCGCCGCCGGGGAGCCGGCCACCGCACGGGCCCCGCGGACGCGGTCCGGTCGCCACGGGGCGTGGTCCGACCGCTTCGGGACACGGGCCCGACCGCTGCGGGACACGGTTCGACCGCCGCGGGCCCGCCGCGACCGGACGGACCGGACGGACCGGACGGACCGGACGGAGGAGTGATCCGCATGACCGCCGAGCGCCCTGTCGGGCTCACCCGCGACGCCGGCTTCCAGATCGGCGTCTCCCGCACCCTGCCGTACCCCCCGGAGGCCGTCTGGGCCCTGCTGACCTCCCCCGGGGGCGCCGCGCTCTGGCTCGGCCCCGGCGCCCGCCTCGGCGACCGGGTCGGCGGACCGGTCACCGCCGCCGACGGCTCCACCGGCGAGCTCCGCAGCCTGCACCCCGGCTCCCGGATCCGGCTCACCTGGCAGCCCGCCGGCCGGGCCGGGAGCACCACCGTGCAGCTGACCGTCACACCCGCCGGCGGCGGCACCGTGCTCCGCTTCCACCAGGAGCGGCTCGACGACCCCGCCGAACGCGCCCGGCAGCGCGAGCACTGGCGGTCCGTGATCGACGCCGTCGCCGCCGAGCTGGCACCGCACCGGGGGCGTACGGAGTAGGAGGGCGTGTCCCCACCTGCCGCCCGGACGTTCACCAGCTGATCCGCCGTCTGAGAGCATGGAGCGATGCGACCGCTGTACTCCGTCCCCCTCGGAATCGCCGCCACCGGCGCCGCCTGCCTCGCCTACTCCGTCGGGTACGAGGTCCGTTCCTTCCGGCTCCGCCGGATCGAGATCCCCGTCCTGCCCCGGGGCGCCCGCCCGATCCGCGTCCTCCAGGTCTCCGACATCCACATGGTGAGCGGGCAGGGCAAGAAGCAGCGCTGGCTGCAGAGCCTCGCGGGCCTGCGCCCCGACCTGGTGGTCAACACCGGCGACAACCTCTCCGACCCGCTCGGCGTCCCGGCCACGCTCGACGCGCTCGGACCGCTGATGGAGTTCCCCGGCGTCTACGTCTTCGGGTCCAACGACTACTACGGCCCGGCCCGCAAGAACCCGGCCCGCTACCTCCAGGCGATGCGCAGCGGCGTCCACGGCATGAACAACCCCGACGGCACCGCGAGCCGCGGCATCAGCGGCGCCGTCCACAACCCGTGGGAGAAGCTGCGCGACGGCTTCGACGCGGCCGGGTGGCTCGACCTCACCAACGCCCGCGGCCGGCTGAACATCGGCGGCCTCGACCTGGAGTTCACCGGCCTCGACGACCCGCACATCCGCCGCGACCGCTACAGCGAGGTCGCCGGCGGCCCCTCCGCCGACGCAGACCTGTCGCTCGCCGTCGTCCACGCGCCCTACCTCCGCGTCCTGGACGCCTTCACCGCCGACCGCTACCCGCTGATCCTGGCCGGCCACACCCACGGCGGCCAGCTCTGCATCCCCTTCTACGGCGCCCTGGTCACCAACTGCGACCTCGACGCCAAGCGGGTCAAGGGCCTCTCCACCCACCAGGCCGGCGGCCGCCGCTCCTACCTCCACGTCTCCGCAGGCTGCGGCACCAACCGCTACACCCCGGTCCGCTTCGCCTGCCCCCCCGAGGCCACCCTCCTCACCCTCACCCCGGCCCCCTGACCTGCGCCGGACGCCCGCCGGGAATCGGATTTCGTCTCTCGGCGAGCGTCCGGTAGAGTTCTACTCGTCGCGAAGGAGACGGAGCGACAAACAGAAAGACCGGGGTGTGGCGCAGCTTGGTAGCGCGCTTCGTTCGGGACGAAGAGGCCGTGGGTTCAAATCCCGCCACCCCGACCCAGTAGTACAGAGGCCCTATCGGAGAGATCCGGTAGGGCCTCTGACGTATGCGCAAACGCGAAAGCCCGTTGCCGTGACCTCGCCCCCGGGGCCGGGCTGACGGCCAGCCAGGGCGGGCAGGGTCGGCAGGGCGGGCGGCCGATGGCGTGTGAGCGAGGTCACCCCGCAGGATCGGTGCCGCCCCGGACCGGGGGCCGGCTCCGGCGGGCGCCCGGCGGGGAGCGTGGGCGCTTCGGGCTCAGCCTGACGGACGGGCAGTACGCCCGCCCCGGCGGCATCGCGGCGGCGGCCGGCGGGTGACCCGACGCCCCGGCCGGACCGGCTCGGCGGAGGTCAGAACAGCGCCGGGAGGTCCGTCCGGGAGGTGATCCCGAGCTTCGGGTAGGCCTTGTAGAGGTGGTGGCCGACGGTGCGGGGGCTGAGGAAGAGCTGGGCGGCGATGTCGCGGTTGGTGAGGCCCTGGGCGGCGAGCCGGGCGATCTGGAGCTCCTGCGGGGTGAGCGCCGTGAGCGCGCCCGCGGGGGCGTCGGCCGGGGCGGGGGCGCTGGTGCCGGTGGCGGTGAGTTCGGTACGGGCGCGGTCGGCCCAGGGGCGGGCGCCGAGGCGTTCGAAGGTCTCCAGGGCGGCGCGCAGGTGGGGGCGGGCGTCGGTGCGGCGGCGTTCGCGGCGCAGCCACTCGCCGTAGAGCAGCCCGGTGCGGGCCTGTTCGAAGGGGCGGTGGGTGCCGTCGTGGAGGACCAGGGCGGCGCGGTAGGCCGACTCGGCGAGTTCGTCCGGGCCGAGCAGGGCCTGGCAGCGCAGCCTCAGCGCCTCGGCCCACGGCACGGCGGCGGCGCCGGCCCAGCGGGCGAACCGCTCGTACGGTTCGGCGGCGCGCTCGGGGGCGCCGAGGCGGACGGCGGCCTCGACCAGGTCGGGGACGGCCCGGGTGCCGCTGACGTGGTGCCGGTAAGGACCGGTGGTGAGGCCCTGGAGCCGGTCGGCGGCGTCGCCGGCCCGGCCGTGGCCGAGGTCGAGCAGGGCGAGCGCCCACTGGGCCCACGGTTCGCCGGGGGCCGCGGCCGCGGAGCCGGCCGTACCGCCGCCCGGCGTGGTCGTGGTCAGCGCCGTCGCCGTCCGGGCCGTCGCGGTGAGCGCCGCGACCTGGTCCGCGTCGCCGGCGAGCGCGGCCAGGCAGGCGAGCAGCGCGCTGAGCTGGCTGACCCACTGGTGCTGCCCGGTGTCGCGGGCGAGGGCGAGCGCCTCGGTGGCGGTGACCTCGGCGTCGCGGTGGCGTCCGTGGAACAGCTCCGTCTCGGCGGCGAAGAACTGGAGCGTGGGCAGCACGCCGACGGTGCCCTTGGCGCGGGCCTCGGCGACGAGTTCGGCGGCGAGTTCGGCGGTCTCGGCGTCCCGGCCGAGGATCAGGGTCGCCCCGCACAGCTGGACCAGGTCGCCCGGGGTCTCGGCGCCCGCCCGGCGGGCCGCCGCCGCCGTGTCCCGGGCGGCCGGCAGCGGACCGGCGGGGCGGCCGAGGGCGGGCAGCACGGCGGCGGGCAGGTGCCGGGCGAGCGGGGTGAGCGGGTCGCCCTCCGGCAGTTCGGCCAGGACCGCGGCCAGCCGGTCGAGGACGGCGACCACCGGTTCCTCGCCCGCGTACCAGGCGGCGTGGAAGGCCTGGAAGAGCATCCGGGCGGCGTGCGACGGCTCGATGCCGGTGCCGGCCGCATCCAGCAGCAGCCGGTAGGCGGTGGGGTAGGAGCCACGCCAGAAGTGTGCGGTGGCCCGGACGTGGTCGAGCAGCGCATGGGCCAGGGCGTCGTCGGTCCGCGCGCCGGCCCGTTCGGCGAGCGCCTCGGCCTGCTCCAACTTGCCTTCCTCGGTGGCGGCTTCGGCGGCCAGGACGAGGCGGCGGGTGGCCCCGTCGCGGTCGGGGGTGAGGCGCGCGGCGCGTTCGTACGCGGCGGCGGCGCCGCCGTGGCCGCCGCGGGCCTCGGCGCGGACGGCGGTGCGTTCCAGCGCGTCGGCGAGTTCGGCGTCGGGGGCGGTGGCGGCGAGGGCCAGGTGCCAGGTGCGGCGGTCGCCGTCCTCCAGCGCCTCGCCGATGACCCGATGGACGGTCAGTTTCTGTTGCAGCGGCGCGCGTTGGAGGATGGCGGCACGCAGCAGCGGGTGCCGGAAGACGAGCCGACGGTCCGCGTCGACGTGGACCAGGCCCGACTCTTCGGCCGGGGCGAGGTGTTCGGCGGTCACACCGAGGGCGGCGGCGGCCGCGAGGACGACGGCGAGGTCCCCGTTCTCCTCGGCCGCGGCGACCAGCAGCAGGTTCTGGGTGGCCGGCGGAAGGCCGGTGACCTGGCCATGGAAGGCGATCTGCAGACGGCTGGTGAGCGGCAGTGCACCGGGCGCGGCGGCGGTGTCCCCGACGGCGGACTCCCCTGCGGTGACGGGAAGTTCGGTGAGCGCCAGCGGGTTGCCGGCGGCCTCGGCGAGCAGCCGGCGGCGGACTCCGCCGGTGAGCTCCACCGCCGTTCGGGCGTCCAGGAGTCGGGCGGCGGCCGGCTCGGGCAGACCGGCCAGCCGGAGCTCGGGAAGACCAGCCAGCGGCAGCCCGTCCGCAGCACCACCGGCCGCCCCGGCAACACCGGCGACCCCGGCGGCTCCCGACGCGCCCGCGTCGCGGACGGCGAGCACCAGGGCGACACCCTCCGCCTGGAGCCGGCGGGCGGCGAGCAGCAGCGCGTCCAGCGAGGCCCGGTCCAGCCACTGGACATCGTCGACGAGGCACAACAAGGGCTGTTCGGAGGCGAGTTCGGCGAGAAGCCCGAGGGTGGCCAGCCCGGTCAGCAGCCGGTCGCCGGGCGCGCCACCCGGCGCCGCGTCCTCGCCGAGTCCGAACGCGCCTTCCAGGGAACGCCGTTGCGGTCCGGGCAGCACGGAGAGCCGGTCCAGGCCCGGTGCGAGCAGCAGACTCAGCCCGGCGAACGGGAGTTCGGCCTCGTACTCGACCCCCGTCGCCCGGACCACCCGGAACGTCTCGCCGGCGGCCGCCACCGCGTACTCCAGCAGCGCCGTCTTGCCGATCCCGGGCTCGCCGCGCAGCACCAGTACCCCGCTGCGGCCCGCCCTCGCCCCGTCGAGCAGCGCGTCGACGACGGCCTGCTCCTGTTCCCGCCCGTAGAGCATCCCCATCCCCCGACCCTACTGGCGCGGCCCGCCCGCCCCGCACCGAGTGACGTACCCACCCCTACCTATCCGTGACAGATTCGCCCTCCGCGCGCCGCCCGTACCTTCATGACCAGCGGGAACGACCCGCCGAACAGCCAAGCGGCACACGGGAGAAGACCATGACGAACCTCCAGCAGACCGACGCCCGGCAGACCGGCACCCAGGCGGCCGGCGCCCGGCCCGCCGACGTCCAGCAGCCCGCCGACCTCCAGCAGCTCGCCGAGCGCTACCTCGCCGCCTGGAACGAGACCGACCCGGCCGCCCGCCGCAAGCTGGTCGACCAGACGTGGGCCGAGGACGGCAGCTACACCGACCCGCTGGCCGCGGTCACCGGCCGGGACGGGATGGACGCGCTGATCGGCGCGGCCCAGGCGCAGTTCCCGGGCCTGGAGTTCACCCTGGGCGCGGTCGACGCGCACCACGACATCGCCCGGTTCACCTGGAACCTCGGGCCGGCCGGCGAGGAGCCGCTGGTGATCGGGTTCGACGTGCTGGTGGCCGGCCCGGACGGCCGGATCGCCTCGGTGTACGGCTTCCTGGACCGCGTCCCGGGCGCCTGAGCCGCCGCACCCCGGCGCCGCGGGAGCGGCCGACGGCCCACCCCCGCACCATCGAGCCGCCCCACCGAGCCGCACGGGCGGGCCCGCGACCGGGCCCGCCCCGCCGGCCCCGCCGACCATGACGACCCCGCGAGGAGCACCCGCGATGAGCACCGCCCTGCCCACCCGCACGGCCGCCCCCAAGGCCCGGCAGGCCCCCACCGGGGCCGGATCCTCGACCCGGGGCCTGCTGCCGGTCGTCCTGACCGCCACCTTCATGACCGCCCTCGACGTCTTCGTCGTCAACGTCGCCGTCCCCTCCGTCCAGGCCGACCTGGGCGCCGGCCCCGCGGCCGTCCAGTGGGTGATCGCCGGCTTCAGCCTGGCCCTCGCAGCCGGCCTGGTCACCGCCGGGCGGCTCGGTGACCGGTACGGCCGGCGCCGGGTGTTCGCCCTCGGGCTGGCCCTGTTCACGCTCGCCTCGGCAGGCTGCGGCCTGGCCCCCACCGCGGCCGCGCTGGTCGGCGCACGGGTCGCGCAGGGCCTGGCGGCGGCGCTGATGGGGCCGCAGGTGCTGGCGATCCTGCGGACGGCGTTCAGCGGTGCGGCGCAGGCCCGGGCGTTCGCGATGTACGGGCTGACGATGGGCGTCGGCGCGGTGTTCGGCCAGCTGATCGGCGGGGTGCTGATCCGGGCCGACCTCTTCGGGCTGGACTGGCGCAGCTGCTTCCTGATCAACCTGCCGGTCGGCCTGGCCGCCCTCGCGATGGTCCGTCGCTGCCTGCCGGAGTCCCGCGCGCCGCAGCGTCCCGGCCTGGACCCGGTGGGCGTGCTGCTGGTCACCGTCGCGCTGACCGGCCTGGTGCTTCCGCTGATCCAGGGCCGCGAGCAGGGCTGGCCGCTCTGGACCTGGCTCTGCCTGGCGGGCTCCGTCGCGCTGCTCGCCGCCTTCGCCGTGCACCAGCACCGGACCCGCGCCACCGGCTCGCCGCTGGTCGACACCCGGCTGTTCCGGACCCGCTCGTTCGCCGCCGGGCTGCTCGCCCAACTCGCCTTCTGGCTCGGCCAGTCGTCGTTCTTCCTGGTGCTCGCCCTGTACCTGCAGCCGGGCCGTGGCCTGGACGCGCTCGGGGCGGGCCTGGTCTTCACCGCGATCGGCGTCGGCTACCTGATCACCTCGACCACCGCGCACCGCGTCGCCGCGCGCCTCGGCCGCCAGGCGGTCGCGCTCGGCGGGCTGCTGATGGCCGCCGGGCTGGGGCTGCTCGGCCTCGCCGCGCACGCCGCCGGGGCGACCGGCAGCGTCTGGTGGCTGGCGCCGGGCCTGTTCGTGGACGGCCTGGGCATGGGCCTGGTGATCGCACCGGTCACCTCCGTGGTGCTGGCCGGGGTGGAGCCGCAGCTGGCCGGTTCGGCGGCGGGGGTGGTGGCCACCGTCCAGCAGGTCGCCGGCTCGCTCGGGATCGCGCTGATCGGCATCGTCTACTACGGCGCCGCCGACCCGGCCGCCGCCTTCGGCCGGAGCGTCGCGGTCCTGGCGGTGCTGGAGCTGCTGCTGGTGGGCCTGGTGCAGCTGCTGCCCCGCCGGGCGGCCTGAGCTCCGAAGGCGCCCGGCGGTGAGCACGGGGCCCGGGGAGGACGGGGGCCCGGGGAGGACGGGGGCCCGGGCAGGACGGGGAAGACGTGGGCGGGTGGGCCTCCGGGGCCCACCCGCCCGTTCCGTTCCGTCCCCCCGATCGGGTTGGATGGGTGGATGAGCGAGGAGAAGAGCGCCGTACCGGCGTGGGAGCAGCGGTTCAGGGCGGCCCGGGTTTCCCTCCCGGACTGGGCGGAGGACGCCCCCGACCGGGCGTTGTACGTGTCCAACGCGACCGGCACCTACGAGGTGTACGCCTGGGACCGCGCCGGCGACACCCACCGCCGGGTGACCGACCGACCGAACGGCACCACCGACGCCGAGCTGTCCCCCGACGGCGCCTGGGTCTGGTGGTTCGACGACAACGACGGCGACGAGTTCGGAATCTGGCGCCGCCAGCCCTTCGCCGGCCGGGCGGACGGCCCCGCGGGTGCCGACGGCGCCGACGGCGCGACCGGCCCCGACGAGGAGGCCGTCCCCGGCCTGGCCGCCTCCTACTCGGCGGGCCTCGCCCTCGGCCGGGACGGCACGGTGGTGGTCGGCCGCTCCACCGACGAGCACGGCACCACCCTGCACCTGCGCCGCCCCGGCGCGGCGGAGGCGGTGGAGATCTACCGGCACGAGGAGTACGGCGGCGTCGGCGACCTCAGCTACGACAGCACGCTGCTGGCCATCGACCACACCGAGCACGGCGACGCGATGCACTCGGCGATCCGGGTCGTCCGGCTCGCCGACGGCGCGACCGTCGCCGAGCTGGACGAGGTCACCGGCCGCGACGAGCCGCGCGGAGTGGCCTGCCTCGGCTTCGCCCCCGTCGAGGGCGACACCCGGCTGCTGGTGGCCCACCAGCGCAGCGGCCGCTGGGAACCGATGATCTGGGACGTCGCCACCGGCGCCGAGACCGCGCTGCCGCTCCGCGACGAGCATGGCCGCGAGCTGCCCGGCGACGTCTCCGCGCAGTGGCGCCCGGGGGCCCGCGCGCTGCTGGTCGAGCACGAGTACGAGGCGCGCAGCGAGCTGTTCTCGTACTCGCTGGACGAGGCCCCGGGCGACGGCGGCCGCCTGACCCGTCTGGAGACCCCGCGCGGCACCGTCAGCGGTGCCACCCCCCGCCCGGACGGCACGGTGGAGTACCTCTGGTCCTCGGCCGCCGAGCCGTCGGCCGTCCGCTCCACCGCCGGCACGGTGGTGCTGCGGGCCCCCGGCACGGTCCCGCCCCGCTCGGTGCCGGTCGAGGACGTCTGGGTCGACGGGCCCGGCGGGCGGGTGCACGCACTGGTCCAGCGGCCGGCCGGGGCCGGCGAGGGTCCGTTCCCGACCGTCTTCGAGATCCACGGCGGTCCGACCCACCACGACAGCGACTCCTTCGCCGCCGGCCCGGCCGCCTGGCTGGACCACGGCTTCGCGGTGGTCCGGGTCAACTACCGCGGCTCCACCGGCTACGGCCAGGCCTGGACGGACGCGCTGCGCGAGCGGGTCGGCCTGATCGAGCTGGAGGACATCGACGCGGTCCGCGCGTGGGCGGTGGCCGAGGGGCTCGCCGATCCCGACCGGCTCGTCCTCAGCGGCGGCTCCTGGGGCGGTTACCTCACCCTGCTCGGTCTCGGCGTGCAGCCGGAGAACTGGGCGCTCGGCGTCGCCGCCGTCCCGGTCGCGGACTACCTGACCGCGTACGAGGACGAGATGGAGGCTCTGAAGTCGCTCGACCGCACGCTCTTCGGCGGCACGCCGCAGGAGGTGCCCGAGCGCTGGACGGCCTCCTCGCCGCTCACCTACGTCGACCGGGTGCGGGTGCCGGTCTACATCAGCGCCGGGGTCAACGACCCGCGTTGCCCGATCCGCCAGATCGAGAACTACGTCGAACGGCTGGAGCAGCTCGGCACCCCGCACGAGGTGTACCGGTACGACGCCGGGCACGGCTCGCTCGTGGTCGAGGAGCGGATCAAGCAGCTGCGACTGGAGATCGACTTCGTCCGCCGCCACCTCGGCGCGAAGGGCGCCTCGAACGGCGCCTCGAACGGCGCATCGCAGGGCGTCGGGGAGAATCGGGCCGGGGTGGCCGCGGGAGCCGCGGCCACGGACGGCACCACCCACGGGGGGACCGGGTGAGACGTCTGCTGGCGATCGTAGGGGTGGGGGTGGCCGGGGCCCTGGTGCTCACCGGCTGCTCGGATCAGGACAGCAGCAGCGGAGCGGCCTGCCCGCCGACCGCCTCGCCGTCCACCCGGCCGACGTCCCCGGCCCCCGCGTCGCCGTCGGCCCCGACTTCGGCCAAGGCATCGGCCGCTGCCCCGGCCTCGGCCTCCGCCGCCGCTTCCGGGAAGGCAAGTGCCTCGGCGGGGAGCCTCGCCGTCCGGTCCGCCGTCCAGCCCGCCGTCCAGGCCGCCTTCCGCACGGCGGAGAGCGGCGAGGGTGACGACGGGGTGGTCGTACTCGCCAAGTCCGGGTCGAAGTCGTCGGGGTCGAAGTCGTCCGGCTCCAAGGGGTCCAAGAGCGGACGCAAGACGCGCCACCACACCGACTACGACTCGGACGACGACGACTACGGGAACGGGAACGGGAGCCGGTGCAGCAACCCGCCGCCGAGTCCGACGGCCTCGGCCACGCCTGCCCCGACCCCCTCGGCCTCGGCTCCGTCACCGGCCTCGACCCCGTCACCGGCCTCGACCCCGTCGCCGACCGCGCGCGTGCCGGGCACCCCGGCCGTACCGTCGCTGCCGGTCGTACCGACGGCGAAGCCGACGCGCTGAGCCCCCGCGAGGGCTACTCCAGGACCGGGTCCAGCCCGAGGGCCCGGTCCTGCTCGGCCTCCGCCTCGCGGCGCACCAGGCGGAACCACATGAAGACGACGAAGCCGCCGAAGACGAACCACTCCAGCGTGTAGCCCAGGTTCTGGAACGCGCGCAGGGTGAGCCCGTCGCCGCCCTGCGGCTGCACGGTCGGCACCGGGGTCAGCCCGGCCGGAGCCGCGTCCGCGGACACCCAGCCGTCGTACCAGCCGTCGTAGGACAGCTTGTTGACCAGCGCGGCCTGGTTGATCGTGCCGAGCTGTCCGGCCGGGAGGCCGCCGGCCACCGCGCCGTTGCTGCCGCTGCTCTCGCCGGCCTGGAGCCGCCCGGTCACCGTGACCTCGCCGGCGGGTGCCGCGGCGGCCGCTCCCTCGGCGGGTGCGCCCTCGGCGGGTGCGCCCGGCGCCCACCCGCGCACGACGGCGACGGTCCGGCCGTCTCCGGTGCGCAGCGGGGTGAGCACGTAGTAGCCCTGCTTGCCGTCCAGGACCCGGTTGGGGACGAGCAGTTGGTGTTCCTGGTCGAAGGTGCCGGACACCGTCACGGCCCGGCCGACGGTGTCGGTGGTGACCTGCGGCCGGTCGGCGCCGAGCAGTTCCCCGAGCGGCCTGGCCGAGCCGGCGTCGTCCACCGTCCTGCTGATCTCCTGGTGCGAGGAGACCTTGTCCTCGAACCGGCCGAGCTGCCAGGTGCCGAGCCAGACGCACACCGCCACGGCCGCAACGGCCAGCGCGGTGCCGCTCAGCCAGCGCGGAGTGAGGAGAAACCGGTACACACCCCCACGGTAACCATTCTTCACGCCCCTCCCGACCACAGGGGTCGGCCCACCCTCACGGGAGGTCGGCCGTCCCGGCCTCCGGGCCCGCGCCTGCGCGGACGGGCCCGCGCGGGCGCGCGCCTGCGAGGACGGGCTCAACCGGCCGACGGCGCCGTGGTCGGGGTCGGCGCGGGAGGAGGCGTGAGGGGCTGGGGCGCGGTGCGGTAGACGGTGCCCGCACAGGCGCCGGGCAGGACGGCCGTCGCGGTGGAGGGGCTGCCCGGGGCGGGGGTGTGGGCGATGGTGACGGCGGGTGGCGGCGAGCTGGGGCCGCTGCTCGGAGTGATCGTGGGGCTCGGGACCGTGGTCGGGACGGTCGTCGGCGTGGCGGACGCCGGGGGCGCCGCGCTGGGTGCCTCCGAGGACGCGGCCGCCGGTGCCGCGCCGCCGGAGCCTCCGGTGGCGGCGGCCTGGGCCCCCGAGGTGGCGCCCGGGGCGGGGCCGGCGG
The DNA here is from genome assembly GCF_042266225.1 of Kitasatospora sp. NPDC056181. Taxonomy (NCBI): domain Bacteria; kingdom Bacillati; phylum Actinomycetota; class Actinomycetes; order Kitasatosporales; family Streptomycetaceae; genus Kitasatospora; species Kitasatospora sp. NPDC056181. The sequence goes on along the minus strand of NZ_JBHJUK010000206.1, from coordinate 38 downwards.
CGACGGCCGGCCCGGCCGGCCCGGCCGTGGCGCTGGGG
>NZ_JBHJUK010000205.1:0-12007 GCF_042266225.1 Kitasatospora sp. NPDC056181 | reverse complement strand
CCACCCCCCAGGTCATGCGATCGACAGGGGGCAACAGTCATGCCGGACCCGGAGGCCAGGAGCCCCGTTTCAGGGCCACCAAGAAGGTAACGGGGGGGGGCTCCTGCCGGTGGGGCGCAGGGCCGTGGCGTCGGCGGAGCATGCGCGCACGCACGCGCGTTGAAGCCAGGCGGACACTTCATCATCGGAACACACGTCGGCGACGAGGACGCGGTGCGCACCGAGGCCTACGGAGGCGTACCCGTCCGCTGGACGACCCACAAGTGGCGGCCGGAACAACTCGTCAATCTGATCGAGCAGGCCGGCCTGAACCCGGTCGCCGAATTGCGGCTCCCCCCGACGGGATACAGCGGCCCCGGTCTGGTCGTCATGGCCAAACGCCCGGGCTGACGATCAGGCGTCGAAGTGGCGCAGGGTCTTCGGCCTGGATCCATGACCTGACGCCTACCGCTATTTTCCGTTCGGATACTCCCACCGACGCCAATTGCGGCTGATGCGAATTGGCGATGCCGAACCTGGACAACCGCCGCGCGACACAGGATCGGGGCACTTACCTGGGCCGGACGGTCAGCCAGGGACCTTCGCCGGACGTTACCGGACCGGACGGTCGCCGACCGGCTCCTTCACTCCTTTGAGGGACTGACCTGGGAAAACTCTCACCGCTCGCATCCGATGCGAGATTCTCGCGTCGAATGCGATGGACGGAGAGTGATCGGATGGGTGGAGAAACCCTCGTGCTGGGCTCGGCACGACTGCACTTGGTCGACGGCCTGCCGCTGTTGCGCCCGGAGGAGCAGGTCTTCGAGGCGATGCTGGCCGGCTGGCGCAACCAGCAGTTGGCCAGGAACCTGTCGTTCGGCTACGTCAGCGACCAGGAGCGGACGGTGCGTGCGTTCGCCCGTCACGCGGACGGGCTGCCGTGGGAGTGGGCGCCCCAGCACGTCGAGGAGTGGTCGGTGGACCTCCGCTCGGTGCGGGGCTGCGCGCGCTCGACGGTGCGCAACTACCAAGGCGCGGTAAGGCAGTTCTGCGACTTCGTGACCAATCCGGCGTACAGCTGGTCGGAGGAGTGCTTGCTGCGCTTCGGGACGCACCCGGTCCAGGTGGTCCACGACTGGAACGCGGCGGTCCACGCCGATGAAGGCGAGGGCGAACCCGAGCGCCGCGCCTTTACCCGGCCCGAGCTGGAGGCGTTCTTCGACTACGCCGACGAGCAGGTGGTACGCGTCCGGGGCAAGGGCCGCAAGGGCTGGCTGCCGGCCTTCCGGGACGCGGCGCTGTTCAAGACGGCCTACGGCTACGGCCTGCGCCGCAACGAGAGCCGCATGCTCGACGAGGTCGACTTCGGCCCCAACCCGCACGGCCGGGAGTTCGGCGACTACGGCACCTTGATGGTGCGACACGGGAAGGCGAAGAAGGGGTCACCGCCCAAGCGCCGCAGCGTGCTGACCGTCTGGCAGTGGACACCGGTCGTCATCGAGGAGTGAGTCACCGAGGTGCGGCCCGCCATGCGGCACGCGCACGGGCCCGCCCTGTGGCCCTCCGAGCGAGGGCCACGGATCGGGCTCCAGCGGTTGGACTCCCGCTTCGCCGCCTACCGTGACGCGCTCGGCCTGGACCCGGCGCTGGAGTTCCACTCGTTGCGCAGGTCGTACATCACCCACCTGATCGAGGACGGCTACGATCCGCTGTTCGTCCAGCAGCAGGTCGGCCATGAGTACGCCTCCACAACCGCGATCTACACCTGCGTCTCCTCCGACTTCCGCACCCGCACCCTGCGCCGGGCCCTGGACGCCACCGTTGAGGCCGCGATGCGGCCGGTAAGGACTTCGTGATGCCCCGCCAGATCACCTACCGGTGGCGCCTGCGCGAGCTGATGGCCACCCGCGGCATGTTCACCGTCCCCGAACTCATGCCGCACCTGGCCGAACGCGGGATCACCCTGTCCGCCTCCCAGGTCCACCGGCTCGTCTCCGGCACCCCCGAGCGGCTGTCCCTGCCGGTGCTCGCCGCGCTCTGCGACATCCTCGACTGCACCGCCAGCGACCTGATCCCCACCTCCGCCGAGAACGTCCGCCTGCGCCGCACCGCCGGGCAGGACGCACCGATCAACCTCGCCGCCCGCCGACCGACACGGGTCCGACTCACCGACGAAGGGTGACCGGCATGACACCCGAACAGTACGAACGCTGGCACCTGCGCGACTGCGCCCGCTGCGGCCGACGGGCAGCGAAGTCCGCCAACTGGTCAGACGGACCGATCTGCCGCACCTGCCTGGAGCGGGCTATGCGTGTCCGGGGCCGTTGCCCCGGCTGCGGCACCGACCGGCTGCTGCCCGGCCGCGACGATCAAGGCCAACCGCTCTGCCGGGACTGCGCCGGCATCACCCGCGACTTCTTCTGCAGCCGCTGCGGCTTCGAGGGCCTGCTCCTGGGCGGCCGACTCTGCGAACGCTGCACCCTCTCCAGCAGGCTGATCAGCATCCTGGACGACGGCACCGGCCGCCCCAACCCGCGCTTGCTCCCGCTACACGACCTGCTCGTCGGGATGGACCGGCCCAAGGGCCGCCTCGTCTGGCTGAACAACCCACAGGTCCCCGCGCTGCTGAGAGACCTCGCCACCGGCAACACCGCCCTCACCCACGAGGCCATCCAGCAGGTTCCGAACTGGCGGACCGCCGCCTACCTGCGCGACCTGCTCATGGAATGCGGCGCCCTGCCCCGCCAGGACCGCCGCCTCCTGCTCTTCCAGCGCTGGCTCGCCGAGCGCCTCGCGACGGCCACGGACCCCGAACACGAACAGCTCCTGCGGCACTTCGCCCACTGGCACCAGCTCCGCAAGCTGCGGACCAAGGCCGACTCCGGCCCGCTGAGCGTCAGCACCGTCAGCGAACACCGCCGGCAGACCACCCAGGCCGGCGCCTTCCTCACCTGGCTCACCCAACGAGGCAGCACACCGGCGACGGCAACCCAAGCTGATCTCGACGCCTGGCACGCCGCGAACTACGCCACCCGCCGCGCGGCACAACCCTTCCTTCGCTGGTGCATGGACACACGCCGCATGCCCCGGCTGACGATCCCCTACCGCGCGACGACCAACCCACAACCCATGGGCCAACACCAGCGGTTGGCCACCCTGCGTCGCGCCCTCGGCAACGGTTCCGCCCCGCTGAGAATCCGGGTCGCTGCCAGTCTCGTCCTGCTGTTCGCCCAACCCCTCACCCGCATCGTCCGCCTGACGACCGACGACATCCTGGACGACGGCCAGCAGGTCCACCTCCGGCTCGGAGACCCGCCCTCGCCTTTGCCCGAGCCCGTCGCCGATCTCGTTCGGGACTACCTCCGGTCGCTCCCGGCCCACACACCCGCGGTGAACCTCTCCACCCGCTGGCTCTTCCCCGGCCGCCGCCCGGGCCAGCCGATGAACCCGACCAGCTTGCTCGGCCCCCTCCGTGACCTCGGTGTCCCGGCTCAACGAGCCCGCACCTCCGCCATCCGGCATCTCGTCCTCCAGGCCCCCGCTCCGGTCATCGCCAAGGCCCTCGGCTACCACGACAAAACCGCCACCAGGCTCGTCACCGAGTCCGGGGGCACCTGGAGCCGATACGCCCCCGGCGACCACACACAGTGACCTCCATGAACGGCCTGACCAGCGCCTCACACCACAGATGCCCGGAAAGGATCAGTGGGAATGATCTCCGCATCGTCGAAGAGGTGCTCCAACGCCTCATGACCTTCGCGTCTACGGAACTCGATTTCGGCGGCCGTCACAGGCAGGGTCCACAGGATACGGATGTGCCCCCCGGGCAGCGGGCAGTGCTCAAGATCGGGCCCGTGGAGATAAGGCAGGCTGATCAGCAGGTGGTCGCAGGCCGAGCCCGGTACCCACGGTTCACCGATCGGCATGCTGTGCTCCAGATCGAGCTGATGCCCTCCGCCGTGGTAGTAGGCGATCATGGTCAGGAGGTCGATGAACCGCTGGTCGCGGACGTGAGCGGTCATGACGAACTCAAGCCCATGGCCTTCCTTCTCCATCACGCCCCAGCAACCTGCGGTCACATAGGCCCAGCTGTCGCTGCGCGGACCGGGGCCCACGACGAGGACCCTTAGGTCGGGCACAGCCCCGCGCCGTTCCGGCCCAAGGTCGCAGGCGACGACCTCCACAGAATGCCCCTCGAAGTACGCCCGAACATGTGACTCAACGGCCTCCGCCGCCAGCAGCCTCGCATCATTCACCGCGCGATCATGCCAGAACACAACCAGCCGGCCTGCCCTCTTACCCAGCGTTACGGCTTGGGGCATGAGCCGCCGAATACGCGACACCGGAACATGCGTGCCTACCAGTCTCGACCCCCGAGAGGCCCGCGAGTTCGCGGAAACTGAAGGTCTTTTCGCGGGAACCCGAGGATGGATGGTCGTGTTCTCGTGGGTTCGGCTTCCGGGTTCAGGCGAACACGCGGGGCAGGTGCCGAGCGGGCCCGCCCCTGGGTGCCTTCCCTGGAAACGGTCCTGACACCGTAGGAGTCATGAGAGCAGAAGGAACGACACCGGAACCGGAAGCCTCCATGCAGAGTGGGCTCACATCTTTGGGTGAGGTGGCGTGCCGTTATCAGGCGGATGAGATACGCCCGGAAGATCTGCCGGTGATCGCTGCTGAGGCGCTCGCAGTCGGACTGGACACCCCGACATTGTGCGAGCTCGCCGGTTGGCCTCGCAACGCGGATGCCCGCGACATTCGTGACGCGTTCGAGCAAGCACTTGCCGAGTCCGGGATCCGGGGGCCGGATCGGGGCCTGGCGCGGTGCCACGCTCTGCGCCGGATGGCGGTGAGATTCATCGATGGAGGGACAACTCCCGCTGACCTGGCGACGGACGATTGGTGGGAGACGGATGTCGAGACCGCGGCGGAGCAATCGTTCGTGGCGCTGATCCCGCAGTGCGATTGCTGCATCGAGTACACGTTGGGGCTTGACCAGCAGACGTGGGCGGCCCAGCTGCGGAACGCTGCCCTCGCCCTGACATCGTCTCCGCCGATCAGCCGCGGATGCTGACTGTGCCTGGCGTGCTCATCCTCAGCAAAGGCGTGGACCGTTAAGCAGATTTCACTGAGCCTCTTTCGTCCTCTGCTGGAGGGTGTTTGTGCCTGCAGAGAACACTTCGACGGCTCTGCCAGACAAGCATCGTTTGTTCAGACCCGTAACTTCTACGTGCAAGGGGCCTGTCTGCAACTGACGGTCCCGCGCGCTGTATCAAGGGAGTGAGTCATGAGTTCTCAGGTGAAGGCATTCGGGTTCGGCATGCCGTGGGAGTCGTTTTACGGGTACAGTCAGGCCATTCAGGTCGGTGACACGGTTTATGTGTCGGGGCAGCTGTCTCATGACCGTCACGGCAACTTCGTGGGTGCCGGCGACTTCGAACTGCAGGTCCGCACCACGCTGGAGAATCTGGACCTGGTGCTGAGGCAATTCGGGGCCGAGCGTGGCCAGATAGCGGAGACCACGGTTCTGGTGAGGAACCTGCGGGAGAACTTCGACCCGACAGCACGCCTCCACGCCGAGTACTTCGGGGAGCACCGGCCCGCCAGCACGGTCATGGGCGTTTCCGACTTGGCACTGCCGGACCAACTCGTGGAGATCGGCGCGCTCGTGCGTCTCGATGTGAAGCCATAGGTGAGGAGGCCGGCCTGATTCCTTCAGTGAACCTCTTACATCCTGAATAGTTGCAGGTCAGCAGCGTGTGGACGGCTTGGACGATGGTGCTGACAAGGCGGGTGGAGCATCTGGCTCGTCGTAGCAGCCGCCAGGCTTTCAACTGGGCGAAGGCGCGTTCGCCGGGGGATCTCAGCCGGCAGGACGCGGGTCCAGCGCTCGGCCTCCGAGCGGATGCCGGGTGCGAGACCCTCCAGCCTTTCGGCGAGCCAGCGTTCGAAGGAGGTTCGCTGTCGTCCTCGAAGATCCCCATCTCGTCCAGGACCGTGACGGTGTGGCCGACCGGCAGGTCCAGGGCCCGCAGCGGGGTGAGGATCTCCGTGTGCCGGATGACGTCGCCCTCGACGTGTCCGGTGAGGACGAGGGCCGGGCCGCGGTTGACGGCGAAGCGGATGTTGCGTCCCCAGCCTCGGGTCTCGGCGAGCCGGTGGGCGAGGCACTTTCCCCAGGCCAGCCACGGGCTGGTCAGGTCGGCGTCGGCCGGGGCGAGCCGGCTGTAGTCACGGGGGATCTGTGCGAACAGCGGTAGCTGCTGCCAGCCGGGATCCGGGTGCCAGGCCGGTGCAGGAGGCGGCTTGCGCGGGGCACCACCGTCCTCCGCGCGTCCGGAATGGGGGGTCGGTCTCCTGCGGTAGTGCATCCTGGCCACAGGCCCAGGAACTCAGCGGGCTCAGTGGAACTCACGGAATGTCGCACAGCCGCGCCGAAAGTCGGATCCCAACGCCGGGCGGCCTCTCTGACCTCGACCGCATGAAGAGCCTGCTCGGTTTCATCGGCTTCGTCCTGGTCGGCGGAGGCATCAGTGGTCTGCCCTCCGACCACCTGTGGGGCCTGCACGTCTTCGGCTTCGTCCGCCACCTGGTGCCGGACGACCACCGGACGGTCGGCTACGTCGTCCTGGTCGTCATGGGCGTCGCACTGGCCGTCGGTTCGGACCGAATAGGGCGCTCGCGCCGGAGTGCCGGAACGGAGGGTCAGCCGGCGGTGGCCGCCTCCACGCCGTCCAGCAGGACGGCGAGGCCGGTGCGGAAGGCCTCCCGGGTCTGGGCCTCCAGGTGGGTGCCGTTGCCGTCCCCCGCCTCGGGGGCGGCGGCGTCACCGCTCTCCAGGGAGGTCAGGAGGGGGAAGCGTTCCGCGAAGTCCGGTGCCAGCTCGGTGAGCTGGGCCGAGCGGGCGTACCACCACTCCTCGTCGGGGACGCCGGTGGCGGCCGCGGCCGCACGGGCCTCGGCGGCCGTCCGGGCCATGCCGCGGACGAGCTGCCACAGCGCGGCGACCACGCCCCGCAGCTGCCGGGGCGTCAGCCGGGCCCCGGTGAGGATCCGCAGCAGCGCCTCCATCGCGCCGAGCTCGGCCGGACCGAGCACCGGCCGGGCCTGGGAGATCTGAAGCACCCACGGGTGGCGCAGGTAGCAGGCGAACGCGTCCTCGGCCCAGGCCGTGGCGGCGGCCCGCCAGCCGGCGCCGAGGTCGTAGGAGGTGGGCAGTTCGGCGAGCACCCGGTCGTGCATCAGGTCGAGCAGCTCGCCCTTGCCCGGGATGTAGGTGTACAGCGCCATGGCCGTGCGGCCGAGCCGCTCGCCGACCGCGCGCATGGAGAGCGCGGCCATGCCCTCGGCGTCCGCCACCGCGATCCCGGCGGAAACGATCGCCTCCACGCTCAGTCCGGGCTTGGGGCCGCTGCGCCCGGGGCGGGGGCGGTCCGGCGCGCCCCAGAGCAGGGACATCGAGCGGTGGGCGTCGCCCTGTCCGGCGAAGACGGTCATGAGGACAACTCCTTATAGCGTAAAGTATCCTGCCCGAGGTAACTCTTTATGCCGTAAGGTTATCAGTGGAGCCCGAACCGGAAGGGTCGACCATGCCGTTGCCCGTCACATTCGTCCAGGTCGTCGGGGTCGAGCGGATCACCCCGCGCATGGCTAGGATCACCTTCGAGGCCGAGTCGCTCGCCGAGAGCGTGGGCCGCGCCCCCGACCAGCAGGTCAAGCTCTGCTTCCCGAGGGCGGGGCAGGAGGAGCCCGTCCTGCCCGCGCAGGACGACGATCCGATGAGCTGGTATCAGGCCTACCTGGCGATCCCGGAGGCCGAACGGCCCTGGATGCGCAGCTTCACCCTCCGCCGGCGCCGGCCCGGTACCCGAGTGCTGGAGGTCGACTTCGTGCTGCACGGCGACGCCGGCCCGGCGAGCGCCTGGGCGGCCCGCGCGCTGCCCGGGGACCGGCTCGGCATGGTCGGTCCGTCCGACCTGTACGCCCGGCCGGAGCCGCTCGGAGCCGCCGTCGCCGGGGCCGACTGGGTGCTGCTGGTCGGCGACGAGACGGCCCTCCCGGCGGTCGGCACACTGCTGGAGGCGCTGCCCGCCGGCACTCCGGCGGTGGCCTTCCTGGAGGTGGCGGACGCGGCCGAGCGTCAGTCGTTCGACACCCGTGCCGACCTCACCGTCCACTGGCTGCACCGCGACGGCGTCGCCCCGGGTGAGCGGCTGACCGAGGCCGTCCGGAGTGCCGGGCTGCCGGGTGGCACGCCGTTCGCCTGGCTGGCGGGCGAGGCCTCCGCGGTGCGGGCGCTGCGCCGTCACCTGGTCGGGGAGCGCGGGTGGGCCAAGGCCTCGGTCGAGTTCGCCGGATACTGGCGTCACCGCCTCACCCAGGACGACGCGCCCACCGCCGAGGACCTCGCCGACGCGCAGGAGATGCTGGCCCAGGCTCAGGTGGAGGCTCAGGCCGGGGGTGACGGGGGCGGCGGGGGCTGACAGGGGCTGACGGGGAACCGGCGTGCAGGAGCTGCTGGCGTGCTGGCGTGATCGGCGCGGATCGGTGGCGATCGGCGGGTGCCGGGGGAGTCCGGCTGCACCTCGCGCCGACCAGGGCGGGAGGGGCCGCTCGTCCTGCTGCTGCACGGCTTCCGGTTCCGGAGGTCCGGCGCTCCCGGCCCACCGGACCCCGACGACGGAACGGACGGACATCGGCCCGAGAAGCTCAGTCCTGCGGGGCCCGGGTACCGGCAGCCGAGGTGGGGGAGCGGGAGGCAGAGCCGGCTCTGAGTCGGCTCAGAGCCCCGGTGCCCCGTAGTCGTTCAGGTACCAGAAGGCGGCGGTGTACCAGAGCAGGGCGATCGTGACGACCAGGACGCCTCCGGCCAGGGGCAGTGCCCAGCCGGGCAGGCGGCGGTGGCGGACCACGATGACCTTGGCGGCGAACGCCCCGTAGAGGAAGCAGCCGGCGAGTGAGTGCAGCGCCACCCGGCTGTTCGTCAGCTGGACCCCGTAGGCGGTGATGCAGTGGTAGGCGATGGGGAGGGAGAGCAGGAAGGTGGCCAGGCCGCCGATCCGGTGCGCGGTCCTGGTCCACGGGCGCGCGGCAGGCAGGCCGGGCAGTCGGCCGTACATCCACAGCGCCAGCAGGAGTTGGACCAACGCAAGGCCCAGCAGGGCGCTGCCCAGCTGGGCCTTGAGCCGGTTCGCGTCGTCGAAGCGGAGTCCGAACAGGGCGCTCGTGTAGTCCGGGGTGTGCGCCCGGCCGTACCAGTAGAGACCCGCGGTCACCGCCACCGGAAGGAGCGCCCAGAGGGTGCCGCGGACCCACCGGGGGCTGTGGGGAGAACGCTCGACGCCGTACACGGACTCAGTCGCCCTCGACCTTGTTGCCGTCCACGTTGACCACGTACCACTTCGCTCCGAAGGCGCTCGACTCCTCGCCGTTGGTGTCGCCCTGGGCCTTGTCGCCCTCGAAGTAGTAGAGCGGGTGGCCGTTGTAGACGACCTGCGTCTTGCCGTCGGTACGGGTGGTGGTGGAGAGCTTGGCCTGGTCGGCGCCGTGCGCGGCAGTTGGGGCGCCCGTGGTGAGGGCGGGCGGCCACGCGGCGGCGCACTCGTCGTAGCAGGTCGACGTGGTGGAGGTGTCCTTCTCGAAGAGGTACAGCGTCTTGCCCTGGGAGTCGACCAGGATGTCCGTGAACTTGCCGATGGTGGCCCCCGCGACGACGGTGCCGCCGCCCGTCGCGCCGGCGCTGGGACTGGCGCTGCCCGTTCCCGTGGCACTCGCACTGGCACTCGGGCTCGCGCTGGCGCTGGCGCTGGCGGTCGCGGAAGCGGTCGGAGGCGGCGTGCTCGCTGCGGTCGTCGTCTTCGTGCTGCTGGAGCAGCCGCCGCACGCCGCGGTGATCAGTGTGGCGATGGCGACCGCCGCGGTTGCCATGTGGGAGGTTCTCATCGGCTCTCTCCGGTCAGGACGGTTGGGGATGCCACCACTTCGACCCGTGCGCACCCGCCAGGTCCACCCGGCACGCGCGCACGTCGGCGGAAGGGAGGACGGGTCTTAGCCCCGATGGCCGATGGCCCGGCGTTCGCGGCAGTCCGCCCGCCTCGGGCCGGCTGCCAGAGTCCGTCGGCTGCCAAGGTCCCGTCGGTTGCCAAGGTCCTGCCGGCTGCCGAGGTCCTGCCGGTGGGGTCCTGTCGGCGGGCACGAGAATTCCGAAGAATCTTCGTATGCGCCTGAACCGCTCGGCCGCCCCGTGCGTATCAGCACATAGGGGGTGCCAGAAAGGTTGGAACTATGGGCATGCTGAGCAGCCTGGTTCCGGCGGTGGGCAGTCCGCGGAAGCGGACCTCCGCGAAGCCGACCGGGACCTCGAAGACCACCCACCGTCGTCGTCGCCGCCGTCATTCGACGCGCTCGCGGCACTGACGGTGCCCATCACTCCGTCAAGGGCCGGGCACTCTCGGTGCCCGGCCGTCTTCATGAGGCAAGGACACGCAGCGTGTGGTCACTGCGGCGGCTGGTGGCCGTCGGTGAGGCTTCGGAGCGGGACGAGACGATCGTCGCCGCCGCTCCGCCGGTTGCGTTGCGCGAGGTGTTCCGGCGGTTCTGGCCGTACACCCGGGGTGGCCGGCGCTGGCTGGCCCTGCTGCTCGTCTTCATCGTGCTCGCCCCGGTGGTCGACGCGGCCGGCATCTGGCTCTTCAAGATCGTCATCGACGACGTGCTGGTTCCCCGAAGGCTCGCCCTCTTCGTGCCGATCGCGCTGGCGTACGTGGGGCTGACGATCGTCGCCGGCATCCTGAGGTTCGCCGACGAGGTCACGTCGGCCTGGGTCAGCGAGCGATTCCTGGTGGTCCTCCGCTCGGACCTGTTCCGGCACCTGCAGAGCCTGTCCCTCGGATTCTTCGAGCGCCGCAGGCTCGGCGACGTCCTGTCCCGGTTGACCGGCGACGTCGACGCCGTCGAGACGTTCCTGCTCTCCGGCATCGTCAACGCCATCGCGCACGTCACCCAGCTGGGCATCTTCCTCGCGGTCCTCTTCTACCTGCGCTGGGAGCTGACCCTGGTCGCCCTGGTCGTGGCGCCGGTCTTCTGGTTCATGACCAGCCGGTTCTCGCGTCTCGTCAAGGCGGCCTCCCGGGAGAGGCGGCGGCGCAGCGGCACGATCAGCGCGGTCACGGAGGAGACGCTCGGCAACATCGCCCTGGTGCAGGCCTACAACCGGCGGGGCTGGGAGCAGCAGCGGTTCGAGCGGGAGAACCTCGGAAGGTACCGGGCCGCCATGGCGGCAACCCGGATCCGTGCGCTGTTCTCGCCCCTCGTGGACGTCCTGGAGCTGTTCGGCGTCCTGGTCGTGATGGGGCTGGGCGCGTGGGAGCTGGCGCACGGGCGGCTCACGCTGGGCGGGCTGATGGTCTTCCTGACGCTGCTGAGCAGGCTGTACAGCCCGATCCGCGGCGTGTCCCGGCTCAGCAACACCTTCTTCTCGGCTTCCGCCGCCGCCGAGCGGATCATCGAGCTCCTCGACCAGCGCCCCCAGGTCACCGAGCCGGCGTTCCCCGCACGGCTCGGCCGTGCGCGCGGTGATGTCGCCCTCGACGGGGTCTTCTTCCGCTACCCGCCGGCGCCCCGGTGGGCGCTCTCGGACGTCTCGTTCCACGTCGATGCGGGCGAGATCGTCGCTCTGGTGGGTGAGAGCGGCGCGGGAAAGTCGACGATCGCCAAGTTGCTGCTGCGCTTCTACGACCCCGAGCACGGGGCGGTCCGGATCGACGGGTGCGACCTGCGCGAGCTGCGCCTGGCCGACCTCCGCGACAACGTCGCGGTGCTGCTCCAGGAGGCCCTGGTCATCCACGGCACCGTACGGGAGAACATCGCCTACGGCCGCCCGGGCGTGAGCGACGCGGACATCGTCGCGGGCCCCCCGGGGCGCCGCCCCCCCGCGATCATCCTCCCGCTGCCCGACCGCGACGACACAGTGGTCTGCCAGAAACGCAGACAGCACTACGGCCGGCACCCCCAGCTACAGGCCATCGCCCCC
>NZ_JBHJUK010000204.1:0-12054 GCF_042266225.1 Kitasatospora sp. NPDC056181 | reverse complement strand
GCTTCTTTTTTTAATTCGAGACTGTTTCCACTTAGACACCGGGGGGGACTTTTTGGGGACTTGCCGCCGACAACCCCACCCCCGGGGCCATCTTTGTGGGCCGCGCCCCCGGGCGCCTCCCACCCGCCCTCCTGGAGAACCGGATGAGCCACCCCAGCCGTATCGAGGTCCTCGGCGAGCACGAGGACCGCTTCGACGAGATCCTCACCCCCGAGGCCCTCGCCTTCCTCACCCGCCTGCACGACCGGTTCGCCCGGCGCCGCACTGAGCTGCTCGCCGAACGCGACCGCCGCCGAGCCGAGTTGGCCGCCGGCGCCGGCCTCGGCTTCCGCCCCGGGACCCGGGCCGTCCGGGAGGACCTCACCTGGCGGGTCGCCGGCGCCGGGCCGGGCCTGGTCGACCGCCGGGTGGAGATCACCGGCCCTCCCGAGCGGCGGATGACCGTCAACGCCCTCAACTCCGGTGCCAGGGTGTGGCTGGCGGACTTCGAGGACGCCACCTCCCCCACCTGGCACAACCTGGTCTCCGGCCAGCTGAACCTGGTCGACGCGATCGAGCGCCGGATCGACGACACCACGCCGGAGGGCCGGCGCTACCGTGTCGGGGACACCCCCGCGACCATCGTGGTCCGCCCCCGCGGCTGGCACCTGGACGAGCAGCACCTGCTGATCGACGGCCGCCCGGCCGTCGGCGCCCTGGTCGACTTCGGCCTCTACCTGTTCCACTGCGGCCGGCGCCAGATCGAGCGCGGCAGCGGCCCGTACTTCTACCTCCCGAAGCTGGAGAACCACCTCGAGGCCCGGCTCTGGAACGACGTCTTCACCTTCGCCCAGGCCGAATTGGGCATCCCCTACGGCACCGTCCGCGCCACCGTCCTGATCGAGACCATCACGGCCGCCTTCGAGATGGACGAGATCCTCCACGAGCTGCGCGACCACGCCGCCGGCCTCAACGCGGGCCGCTGGGACTACCTGTTCAGCCTGATCAAGAACCTCGCCCACCGCGGTCCGCGTTTCGTCCTGCCGGACCGTGCCACCCTGACGATGACCCAGCCGTTCATGCGCGCCTACACCGACCTGCTGGTGCGCACCTGCCACCGGCGCGGCGCCCACGCCATCGGCGGCATGGCCGCCGCGATCCCCCAGCGCGACCCCGCCGCCAACGAGACGGCCCTGACCGGGGTCCGGGCCGACAAGGAGCGCGAGGCGGGCGACGGCTTCGACGGGTCCTGGGTCGCCCACCCCGCCCTGGTCGCCACCTGCCGCACCGCCTTCGACGCCGTCCTCGGCGACCGCCCGCACCAGCTCGACCGCACCCGCGAGGACGTCGAGGTCACGGCCGCCGACCTGCTCGCCGTCCACCGGCTCTCCGCCGGCCTCCCCACCGAGCAGGGCGTGCGCTCCAACGTCGCCGTCGCCCTGCGCTACCTGGTCGCCTGGCTGGGCGGCTCCGGAGCGGTGGCCGTCTTCGGCCTGATGGAGGACGTCGCCACGGCCGAGATCGCCCGCTGCCAGATCTGGCAGTGGCAGCACCACTGCTCCCGGCTCGCCGGCGGCTCGCTCGCCACCCCGGACCTGGTGCGGCGCCTGATCGACCGCGAGCGTGCCACGCTGCTCGCCGAGGGATCCGACCCGGTGCTGGTGGACGACGCGGTGCGCATCCTGGAGGACACCGCCCTCGCCGCCGACCTGCCCGCCTTCCTCACGACCGGGGCCTACGCCCGCCACCTCGTGCGGATCCGCACCGCGGCCTGAGCCGCCCGACCACGGAGGCAGTGCACCATGAACGGCACCATGAACGACATCCGCCGTGTCGCGGTCGTCGGCGCCGGGCAGATGGGCTCCGGCATCGCCGAGGTCTTCGCCCGCGCCGGACTCGACACCATCGTCTGCGAGTCCGGCCGGGGCGCCCTGCGCGCCGCCCGGAGCCGGATCGACCGCTCGCTGCACCGCGCCGTCGACCGGGGCCGGATCAGTGAGCAGCAGCGCACCGACGCCTGGGCCCACCTGCTGTTCGCCGACGACCTGGAGTCGCTCGCCGACCGCCAGCTCGTCGTCGAGGCCGTCGTCGAGGACGAGCGGGTCAAGACGGAGGTGCTCACCACCCTGGACAAGGTGCTCGTCGCCGAGGACGCCGTCCTGGCCACCAACACCTCGGCCATCCCGGTGACCCGTCTGGGCATCACCACCGGCCGGGCCTCCCACGTCCTCGGCCTGCACTTCTTCAACCCGGCCCCGGTCATGCCGCTGGTCGAACTCGTCACCTCGCTGCACACCGACCCCGCCGTGGCCGGCCGGGTGGAGGCCTTCGCCGGGGACGTCCTCGGCAAGCGCGTCGTCCGCGCCCGCGACCGGGCCGGCTTCGTCGTCAACGCCCTGCTCGTGCCCTACCTGCTCTCCGCGATCCGGATGACCGAGGCCGGGCACGCCGGCCCCGAGGACATCGACGCCGGCATGGTCCACGGCTGCGCCCACCCGATGGGCCCGCTCGAACTCGCCGACCTGATCGGACTGGACACCGTCGAGGCGATCGCCCGGTCGATGTACGACGAGTACAAGGAACCGCTGTACGCCCCGCCGCCCCTGCTCTCCCGCATGGTCGAGGCCGGGCACCTCGGCCGCAAGAGCGGGCGCGGGTTCCACGTCCACCCGACGGCCTGACCGTCCCGGGCACCCGTCGGCGCCCAGCGCCCTGGAGATCGCGCCACCCGCGCACGCTCCGGGGCGCTGGGCCGTCCCGGGTCGCCGGGAGGAGCCGCCTCCTGGTGGATCACCGGCTCTGCGGCGAGCGGGCTCGCTCATGCGGGCCGGTCGGCCCGTCGGCAGGCCGCGGCGGGGAGTGCGGGGTGGGCGGGAGGCAAGCACGGATGTCCGCCAGCAGTTCGGGCAGGCCGCGTCCTGGGCCCAGCCGTCCGTCCAGCCACTCGGACTGGTCGGTGGGGATGCCCGCCAGCACCCGTTCGACTTCGGCCAGCAGCTGCCGTCCGCGGTGGAGGTCGAGCTTCATCCGGGCCACCTGTGCCTGCTGCCCGCCAAGCTGTCGGCGGGCGGACTCCAGGCCGGCGTGCTGTTCCGGGGTCAGGACGACGACCTCGACGCCGTCCACCGTCGTCGTCCGGGGCTTTCCAGGCTTGGGCACGGTCGTGGCCTTTCGGGTTCAGGAGCGTACCGGTCCCGCCGCCCGCGGGAGGGCGTCCGGGCCCGTCGGTGCTCCGGGCGCGTCCGGGGCCTCGAACCGGACGACCGGCTCGAAGTTGGCGCGCCGGGCGGCGCGGCGGAAGACCGCGAGCACGGCCGGCCCGACGACGAGGACGGCGGTGAAGGTGGTGACGGCGCGGCCGGTGTCCCAGCCGAGCGAGGTGGCGAGGTCGAAGAGCAGGTAGCGGTGCCACTGCTCGGTGAAGGGCAGGCCCGGCAGGTAGGCGATCGAGCTGTTCGGGTCGGTGGAGAACGGCCAGAAGGAGAGGTTCAGCAGGAAGCCGAACAGATAGCCGGAGAAGGCGCCGTAGGTGGCCAGCATCGGCACCTCCCAGCGGCGCCGCGTCCTCGGCAGCAGCCCGGCGAGCATGCCGACGAAGGCGCAGCCGAACATCTGGTACGGCATCCAGGGGCCGACGCCTCCGGTCAGCAGGGCGGAGGCGAACAGCGAGGTGCAGCCGAGGGTGAAGCCGAAACCGGGGCCGAAGACGCGGCCGGCCAGGACGAGGACGAAGAAGACCGTCTCCACCCCGGCGGTCCCGGCGCCGAGCGGGCGGAGTCCGGCGTTGACGGCGGACAGGACGCCGAGCATGGCGAGGGCCTTGGCGTCGATTCCGCCGGCGGCGATCTCGGCGATGACGACGGCGAGGACGAGGACGAGCAGCGCGCCGAAGATCAGCGGCGGGGCGTAGGAGGAGCCGAACTTCCCGGGGGCGACCACGAACGGCCAGGTGAAGGCAACCATGCCGATGAAGCCGGCGAGGGCGACGACGATCCGGGCCCGGCCGGGGATCCTGACGGCGGTCACCGGGCGGCCTCCGCCGGTGCGAGTGCCTCGGCGACCTGATGTGTCGTCAGATAGGGCAGTGGGGCGAGGATCTTGGCGGTCTGCGGGGCGAAGGTGGGCGAGGCGACGATGACCTCGGCGGTGGGGCCGTCGGCGACGACCTCGCCCTCGGCCATCACGACGACCCGGTCGGCGGCGGAGGCGACGAACTCGACGTCGTGGGTGGAGACCACGACCGTGCGGCCCTCCGCGGCGAGGGCGTCCACGATGCCGGTGAGCGCCGCCTTCGCCTGGTAGTCGAGCCCGCGGGTGGGCTCGTCCAGCAGCACCACCCGTGGTGCGGCGGTCAGTTGGATCGCCAGCACCAGGGCCAGCTTCTGCCCCTCCGAGAGGTCCCGGGGGTGGGTGTCGTCCGGGATTCCGGGGGCGAGCCGGTCGAGGACCTGCCGCGCGGTCGGCCCGGCGTCCCGACCGGACTCCAGGTCGCCCTGGGCGAGTTCCTGCGCGACCGACTCCAGGTACAGCAGGTCGGTGGGGGTCTGCGGGACGAGCCCGACCAGTTGGCGGGCCCGGGCTGCGGGGAGGCGTTTCGGATCCTGCGCCGGCCCGCCCTCCGTCCCGACGACCTTCACGCTGCCGCCCTGGCGGGGCCCGGAGCCCTGGAGGGCCCAGAGGAGCGAGGACTTGCCGGAGCCGTTGCGGCCCATCAGCGCGGTGACCTGACCGGCGCGCAGCTCCAGGCCGACCTCACGGACGGCGGCCACCGGCCCGTAGCGGACGACCACCCCCCGGGCGTCCAGCACCGGTTCCCCCGCCACCGCTGCCCGGCGCGGCGGGGGAACCGGCACGTCGGCGAGCCGTTCCCGCAACGGCGCGGCGGCACGGCGGGCGTCGCGGACGGACAGCGGCAGCGGCCGCCAGCCGGCGAGCCGGCCGAGGCCGACGACGGGCGGTGCGATCGCGGTGTCCCGGAAGATCTCGGCGGGCGGCCCGTGCACGACGGTTCTGTCGCCGGCCAGGTAGGCGACGCGGTCGGCGTACTGGACGACGCGCTCCAGGCGGTGCTCGGCGAGCAGGACGGTGACGCCGAGGTCGTGCACCAGCCGGGTGACGGCGGCGAGCACCTCCTCGGCGGCGGTCGGATCGAGGGCCGAGGTCGGCTCGTCCAGCACGAGGACGCGGGGGTGGGCGGTGAGGACGGAGCCGATGGCGACGCGCTGCTGCTGGCCGCCGGACAGCTCGTGCAGGGCGCGGTGGCGCAGGTCGGCCAGGCCGAGCAGGTCGAGGGTCTCCTCGACGCGCTTGCGCATCACCTCCGGCGGGATGGCCAACTGCTCCATGGCGTAGGCGAGTTCCTCCTCCACCGTGTCGGTGACGAAGCCCGCCGACGGGTCCTGGCCCACCACGCCCACCACGTCGGCCAGTTCGCGCGGCGGATGGTGCGCGGTGTCCCGGCCGTCCACGCTGACCCGGCCGCGCAGCGTGCCGCCGGTGAAGTGCGGCACGAGGCCGTTGACGGCGCCGAGCAGGGTCGACTTTCCGACGCCGGTGCGGCCGACCACCAGGCAGAGCTCGCCCTCCGGGATGTGCAGGTCGACATCGCGCAGGACGGGCGTGCTCTCGCCGTCGTACACCACGCTGACCTGGTCGAATCGGATCACGTGCTCACCTCGGAGGTCGTGCGGTCGGTGCCGGTGGTTCGGGTGTCGCCACCGGTGCGCGCGGTCAGGCGCTGACCGGGCACGGGGGCGGAAGCGGGCGCGGAGGCGGAGGTGGAGGTGGAGGCGGGCGCGGGGGCGGGCGCGGAGGCGGGTGCGGGCGTACGGCCGGGCACGGAGCCGGGTTCGGGGGTGCGGCCGGGCGGCGGCGAGACGATCCCCGCTGCGCCCGCCAGAAGCAGGGCGAGCACCGGGACGAGCGGCAGCGTCGGCCAGGCCAGCGGGTACAGGGAGGGGTTGAGGTCGGTGGCGTCGTAGCCGACCGTGGCGAACAGCAGGACGGCGGCGGTCACACCGCACCCGGCGACACCGCACTCGGCGGCCCGCCAGCGATCGGGCCGGTAGGTGGTGCGCCGGACCCGCCGCCCGCCGAGCAGCAGACCCGCCACGCACAGGACGGCGCCCACGAGGAAGGCCGGAAGTCCGAGCGCCGCGGGGGCCGTCCCGTCCAGCAGCCCGTACACCCCGGCGCACAGGCCGCACATGCCGAGAAGCATCAGGGCGCCGGTGAGCCGGCGGGAGCGGCGGGAGGCGGTGCCGGAGCGTCCGTAGCCGCGTGAGTCCATCGCGGCGGCCAGGTGCAGCGAGCGCTCCAGCGCGTCCTCCAGAACCGGTACCACGATGCTGCGCAGCGCGCGGACGCCCTTCTGCCGCCCGGCACGCAACCGCCGTGCCCGGGCGACGCGTTGGACGCTCTGCACGAGCTGCGGGGCGACGCTGAGCGAGACCGTCACGGCGACGCCGAGCTCGTACAGGGCGCCGGGCAGGACCCGCAGGGCCCGTTTGGGGTTGGCCAGGGTGTTGGCGGCGCCGATGCAGCAGATCAGGCAGGCCAGCCGCAGCCCGTCGAAGGCCGCGGAGAGCGTGGCCTCCAGGGAGACCGGTCCGCCGATCTCGATGCCCGCGTACCAGGCGGGGGTGGGGATGTGCGGCAGGGAGAAGAGCAGGTGGTCCTGCGGGGTGATGCCGGTGGCGAACACGCAGCGGAAGACCACCCGGATCGCCACCACGGTCAGCGCCACCCACAGGTAGTACGTGAACCCTCGTGCCCACGGGGCCTCGGTCCGGCGGGCCGTGACCACGTAGCCGAGCACCGCGAGGACGAGCAGGAGCAGGAGCGGGTTGGTGGTACGGCTGGCCGCCGTCGCCAGGGCCAGCGCCCAGGCCCACCAGGCCAGCGGGTGCAGGTCCCGCGGGCTGCGCCGGCTCCCCGCGCTCCGGCCGGGGGCGGCGGGCGGGGAGTCGGCGGCGGGCGGGGAGCCGGCGCCGGGCTTGACGACGATGCTCACCGGATCACTCGGCCTGTCGACGGCGGCGGCGCGCGGTGACGGCGGTGACCACGCCCAGCACCACCACGAGGACGGCCCCGACCGCGGCCGGCACCATCGAGCCGGGGTCGTGCGGGGTGTCGGCGGCCGGGGCCGCGTCCACCACCCTCGGCCCGCCGGCCTCCACGGAGGGCGACGGACCGTCGGCAGCGGTGGGCGTCGCGGCGGCGCCGGCTTCCACGGACGGCGTGTCGGACGGCTGTGCGGAGGGCGTCCCGGCCGGCGGGGCGGTCGCCTCGGCGGCCGGTGTCTCCGGGTCCGCCGGTGCGGGGGCCTCGGCCGACGGGCTCACCGATGCCGTCCGCCCGCCCGTGGCGCCGGACGATCCGCCCGTGCCACCGCCCGAGGACGGACGTTTCGTGGCGCCGGACGAACCACCGTTGTTGCCGCCGGACGAGCTGCCGGACGAGCTGCCGGACGATCCGGTACCGGACGAGGATCCACCGTTCGCGCCCGCGGAACCTCCGCCGTTCCCGCCGGTGCCGGTGCCGTTCCCACCGGTGCCGGTGCCGTTCCCACCGGTGCCGGTGCCGTTCCCACCGCTCGTCCCACCGGAGCCACCACCGGCTGCCCCTCCCCCGCCGGCCGGCGGTCGGGGCGGTTCGGGGGTGGAGGCGGCGCCGCCCGGGCTGGTGTTCCGGGCGCGCACGGAGTCCGGCGAGATGGCCGGACGCCCCTCGGTGCCCTCGATGTTCGTGCCACCGAAGATCCACAGGTCGACGCTGCCCGGCTTCGGCTGGTAGCTCATCGCGCCGAGCTGGCTGTAGGACCAGTCGTTCTGGCCCGGATCGGCGTGCCAGTACGACCAGTAGGCCGTGGCCGGGGGCGTCAGGACGCACTTCTCCTGGTCCGGAGCGGGGTACTGCTTGCCGCCCTGGAAGCCGCTGTACCCGATCCGGCAGATGAACGCCGGGCCGTCGTGCCCCGTCCCGGTGGTCTTCCAGCCGCCCTGGTTGAGCAGGGCGTACCCGGTCGTCGGGGTGGTCCCGCAGGAGCGCAGCAGCGGGCCGCCCCACCGGCTGAAGTCGACGGCGAGCACCACGCCCGAGGTGGTGGTGCACTGTTCGATCGGCGTCGGCGCCGCGGACGCCGGGGCCGTCCCCAGCCCGACGCCACCCGAGGCGAGGGCGAACGTCAGGACCGCCGCTCCGGTGAGCCGGCCCAGCCGGCCCAGCCGCCGGCTCACCGGTGACGCCCCGGGACGGAGGCCGTACGGCGGAGGGCGACGAGGACCCCTGCCGTGCCGGCCACGGTCAGCAGACCGGCGATGCCCGTCAGTACCAGGGCGTCGGTGCCGGTGCCGGCCAGACTGCCACCGGCGGCCTGGACGGAGCCGCCGCGCACCGGGGCGCCGGTGCTGCCGCCGTCTCCGACGAGCACGGCGTCGGACGGGCGGCCGGCGGTCGCGCCCTCACCGGACGACGGCACGGCCGTGGACGTCGCGGAGGCGGTTTCCGTCGGTGAACCGCCCGCCGTCGGTGAACCGCTCGCGGTCGGTGTCCCCGTGGGTGTCGGCGTACCGGTAGGCGTCGGCGTACCCGTGGGCGTCGCGGTCGGCGTACCGGTAGGCGTCGGCGTACCCGTGGACGTCGCGGTCGGCGTCGCGGTCGGCGTACCCGTCGGCGGCCCGGTCGGCGTGGGCGTGGGCGTGCCGCCGATGGTGCGGGACAACGTGCCGAAGGAGACGCCCGTGGCACCCCCCAGGACCTGCGTCGAGGCGCGGACGTCCGAACCCTGCTGTCCGGCGGACGCGACGTTGAACCCGCCGTCGGCGTTCTGCTGGCCTGCGAGGAAGTCGAGCGCCTTGGCGATCTGCCCGCCGTACGTGACCTGGCGGAGCGTCATGCCCTGGACCGCGAGGGCAGCCGAGTTCGTCGAGTCGCCGGCCGCGCCGGGGAAGCCACCGTCCGGCAGCTGCCGGGCGGCGAGCCAGCCGAGGCCCTTGTCGACCGCCTGCGCGGCCTCGTCCCCGGGGACGAGCGCGAGCGCCATGACGGCCATCGCCGTGCTGTCGACGTCGGAGTCGCCGGTGGCCGGGATCAGGCTCGGCCAGGAGCCGTCCGCGTGCTGAAGGCTCTTCAGGTAGGCGACCGGGGCGACGGCGCCGGCCGTGTCGCCGGCGCGCAGCTGCGCCATGATGCCGAGGGCCTGGGAGAACACCGAGGTGGCCCAGGTGTAGTTGCCGGACTCGGCGCAGCCGGTGTCCGGGGTGGCCTTGGTGCACACCACCGCGGCGAGGGCGGCGATCAGGTCGTGACCGCCGAAGTCCCGCGGGTTGCGGCCCACGATCTCGGCGAGCAACGCCTCCTTGCCGATCGAGCCTCCGCCGGCGAACTCGGTGCCGACACCGGTCCAGTCGTTGACGGTCCGCCCGCTCGCGTCCTTGCCCTGCTGGTCCAGGAAGTCGACGATCCTGCGCAGCGCGGTGTCGTCGGTGCCGGTGGCGGCGAGCGCGTAGGCCCCGTCGATCGTGAGACCGAAGTCGGCGAAGGCCGGGAAGCCCTCGTAGTAGTGGCCGTCGATCAGGCGGGCCGGGTCGGTGAGGTAGGCGCTGCCCTTGGCGGCGTCGGGCTTCCTTCCGGCGGGCGGGGCCGGCGTCGCGGTGGTGCCGTCCGGGTTGCGCCGGACGCTGGTGAGGTCGGTGCCGGTCAGGGCCAGGACGGCCTGCTCGGTGGCGGCCGGCGACCCGGTCGGGCTCGCGGTCGGGGTCTGGCTCGGGGTCGCCGAGGGGGACGCGTGGGCGTCGCAGCCACGGACGACACCACCGCCCCAGTGCCCGAAGTCGACCGCGACGATCGCGCCCGTCGTCGCCGTGCACTGCTCGATCGGGTCGGCCGCCGCGGTTCCGGGACGCCCGAGCAGGACCGTGCCGCAGGCGGCGACCGCGACGGCGCCGGCGACCACCAGGGACGCGAGTTCCCGGTTCCTGTGACGTGTACGACTGCTGCTGACCCTCACGACGACTCCCTGGTCGGTCGACGCGGGAGAACACGGCGCAGCCGACGGTCTCCCGGGACAGGGACCGTCCTGACCGCGTCGTAGTCCGCGACGACGCAAGTGCTCTGTGAACAGGCCCCCGGTCCAGGCATTCCGGCTCACCCACCGGGTTGGCGGGTCTACGGTTGCGGGTCAGCGCCGGAGTTGGACCGGCTTCCCCTGAATGCCGAGGGCGAAAAATCGGTTCATCAGACCACGGCAGCTGACGGAGAGTCAACGGGGCGTCAGGTAGGTCACATCGCCTCGTCGCCCGGTGCGCCGTGCGGTAGCGTCCCCGGTGGCCGAGGGGGGAACCCGGTGCGAATCCGGGGCTGAACGCGCAGCGGTGTGGGGCGGCGGTCGTGCCGTTCCGGGCCCGGATTCCGGCGCCCCGGCCCTTCCGCGGAAGGGTCGGGGCGCCGGCGTGCCTCCCGGCGTCAGGGCCTCCAGGCGTCAGGGCCTCCGGGCGTCAGGGCCTTCGGATGTCAGGGTGTCAGGGCGCCGTGATGCCCGGCTGGGCGCCGGCGCCGAAGGACCAGCCCTCGACGTCGCCGGGGGCCGGGTTGTAGCTGCCGGCGCCCAGGCTGCTGTACGACCAGGGGCCGCCGTGCTGGGCGTGCCAGTACGACCAGTAGGCGCTGCCGGTCGGGTTGGTGCAGGTCGTCGGCAGCGCGTTGATCCTGCACACGAAGCCCGGGAAGCGCGGGTGGAAGGCGTACGAGAACCCGGCGCCGGTCAGCGCGGCGAGTCCGCTGGCCGGGTCGCCGGGGGCGCAGCCGGTCTGGATGCCGCCGCCGACGGCCGTGAAGTCGACCACGACCGTGACGCCGGTGGTCCCGGAGCAGGCCGCGGCCCGGGCCTGCGGGGCCTGGACGGCGCTGACGCCGAGCAGGCCGGCGGTGAGGGCCGCGGCCGCGGCGATCGACCCGAGCGTGCGGCGGACCGGACGGGCCGGGGTGAGGGTGTCGGTCATCGGATAACTCCTCCTGGGGACGGGCCTGTTCAGCGGGAGACCGGTGCCGGGCAGGCCAGGGTGGGCGCGTCGGGGCGTGCGCCGGCGGCGGAGAGGGTGGTCAGCGGGGTGCCGGCGAGGCCGAGGACGGCCTGCGCGGTGGCCCGGGCACCGTTGCCCGCGTCGAAGCCGGACGCGTCGTAGGCGACCGCGCCGCGGACGGCCGGGTCCGTGGAGCATCCCTGCTGGAACTTGACCAGCCGGCTCCAGCCCTTGAGGCCGGCCCCGAGGCGTCCGCCGGAGAGCAGCGCCTGGGTGGCCAGGCCCGTGGTGTTGGCGTTGGAGGCGCTCGCCCCGGCGGCCGCGAACCCGCCGTCGGCGCCCTGGTGGGAGGTCAGCCAGGTGAGGCCGGCGCTCGCCTTGTCGGCCCGTCCCGTGGCGGCGAGGGCCTGGACGGCGAGCGCGGTGGCGTCCGGGTCGCCGGTGCAGGTGGCCTGACCGAAGGAGACCGGGAAGCCGCCGTCCGCGCACTGGCTGCCGGCGAGGAAGTCCACGGCCGCCGACGGAGCGTCACCGGGCGTGCGGTGCAGGGCGATCAGGGCCAGCGACTGCCCGAAGGCGTTGCTGTAGTCACCCCACTGCGAGCGGTCGGAGAAGCGGCCCTCGGCGGTCTGGAGCGAACGCAGCCGGGCCGGCAGGTCGACGCCGCCGAAGCTCGCCGGGTCCGCGCCGCGGACCTCGACGGCGAGCAGCAGCTTGGCGGTCGCGCCCGCGTACGCCTCGGTGGTGCCGTCGCCGAGGTAGCCGCTGATGATCTCGGGCCTGGCGAGCCAGGCGGTGGCCTTCGTGGCGGCCTGCTCGGAGCCGTGCGAGGCGGCGAAGGCCAGCACGGCGTCGATGGTCAGGCCCTGGTCGGGATAGGCGGTGCCGTTGAAGACGGACTCGAAGTGGTCGCCGTCGACGAGCCGGCGGGCCAGCCAGCCGGCCGCGGCGGCGTCCGGGCGGACGGTCCGGGACGACGCCGCGTCGGCGGGTGCGGCGTGGGCGGCAGGTGCGGCATGGGCGGCAGGTGCGGCATGGGCGGCAGGTGCGGCAT
>NZ_JBHJUK010000203.1:0-12165 GCF_042266225.1 Kitasatospora sp. NPDC056181 | reverse complement strand
CCGTTGGAGCGGATGATGCGGGACGCGAAGATCACGCAGATCTACGAGGGCACCAACCAGATCCAGCGGATCGTGATGGCCCGCAACCTGCCGTAACCAGCCACACTGCGCCACAACGCGCAACGGCCCCCGGTCACCCGAGGTGACCGGGGGCCGTTCCGTGCCGTCAGTCCGTCAGCCCGCCAACTCACGGACCACGGCGGCGAAGCCGTGCACCAGCGGGTTGTCCGCGCCCTCTGGCCAGGCGAGCGCGACCCGCAGCGGCTCGACGTCGGTCAGTGGGACCCAGACGAGGTCCGGACGGGCGTAGTAGCGGGCCAGGCCGGCCGGGGCGAAGCAGATGGCGGCGCCCTCGGCGACCTGTTCCAGCATCTCCTCGACGTTGTCGTTGGTCGGCCCCCAGCGCGGGGTCGAGCCGTCCGGGCGCGGGTTGACCGCCCACCAGTCGACCCAGGCGCGGGGCGCGCGCTCGGTCCACATCAGCGGCTCGTCGTTGACCTCCAGGACGGAGATGCCCGCGCGCCCGGCCAGCCGGTGGCCGGCGGGCAGGCCGGCGACCCTCGGCTCGGTGTGGACGATCTCCGCGTGCAGCCCGGTGAGGTCGGCGGGCAGCCAGACGAAGGCGACGTCCACCCGGCCGTCGCGCAGCCCGTCGGCCTCCTGGCCCCAGTCGAAGCGCTTCGGCTCGACCCGTACGCCCGCGTGCCGGCGGGCGAACTCGGCCCGTGCACGGGTGGTCAACTCGCCTGCTCCGCTGGCCTCGAAGCCGACCCGCAGCACTCCGTCCGCGGCCCGCCGGTGCCGCTCGGCGGCGGTCGTGATCCGCTCCGCCTGGGCGACGGTGCGGCGGGCCTCGGCGACCACGTCGAGCCCGGCCGCGGTGGCGCTGACCCCGCCGGAGTGGCGGTCGAAGAGGCGGATGCCCAGCTCGGTCTCCAGGTTCCGCAGGGCGTAGGAGAGGGCGGGCTGACTGACGTACAGGCGGGCGGCGGCGCGGCCGAGGTTGCCCTCGTCGGCGATCGCGATCAGGTAGTGCAGCTGACGCAGCTCCATGCGGCGATCATAGGAGCCGATGATCACCTGAGTTGGCGATCACCTGAGTTGGCGGTCGCGGGAGTTGACGGTCGCGGGAGTCGGCGATCGTCCGGTGGTCATAAAGCCTCCTTATCGAGCGACCAGGGTTCTGTCTTGGACGCCCCCCGGGCCGGGCTGGCATAAAAGAGTGCGTCAACTACCAAGTTTTCCAACGGTTCACGGAGGCACCCGGGATGACCAGCAGCACCCCCGAGAAGAACGCGGCCGGCCGGGTCTGGCTGATCACCGGTGCCAACTCCGGCTTCGGCCAGGCGATCGCGGAGGCCGCGCTGGCCGCCGGCGACACCGTGGTGGCGGCCGCCCGCCGTCCCGAGACGCTCGACGCACTGGTCGCGGCCCACCCCGACCGGGTCGTCCCGGTCCGGCTGGACGTCACCGACCAGGCCGGGATCGCCTCCGTGGTGGCGGACACGCTGCTCTGGTACGGGCGGATCGACGTCCTGGTGAACAACGCCGGGCGCGGGCTGATCGGGGCCGTCGAGGAGTACACCGACCGCGACCTGCGGGACCTGATGGACCTGCACTTCTTCGGGCCGGCCGCACTCACCCGCGCCGTCCTGCCGCACATGCGGTCCCGGGGCTCCGGTGCCGTCGTCCAGATGAGCAGCATGGGCGGCCGGTTCTCGTTCCCCGGGGTGGGCGCCTACTCTGCCACCAAGTTCGCGCTGGAGGGGCTCTCGGAGGCGCTGGCGCTGGAGGTCGCCCAGTTCGGCGTCAAGGTGCTGATCGTCGAGCCCGGTTCCTTCCGCACCTCCTTCGCCGGGCCGGGCGCACTCGCCCAGACGCCGGCCATCCCCGCCTACGAGTCGGTGGTCGGCCCGGTCCGGTCCGCGCTGCCGGAGAGCGACGGCAAGCAGCCCGGCGATCCGGCCAAGGCCGCCGCCGCGATCCTGGCCGCCCTGGACGCCGAGCGGACCCCGCTGCGGCTGGCCCTCGGCAACGACGCCGTCGACGCGGTCCTCGGCAACCTCCAGGCCGCCGAGAAGGAGCTCAGGGAGTGGGAGCCGGTCGGGCGGGGGACCGACTTCGAGGCCTGACGGCTGGAGGAATCCCACAATATCTTCGTGTTCGAATCGGTCGGCTTGCACACCTGATCGAGCATCACCGCCCTGGCATGGTGGCGGAAGAGGCGACAACTCCCCGTATCCACGAGGTGCGGGGAGTTGTGTCGCTGTCACAAGCGCTTCAACAGCCTGGGGGTTCGTTCGATGAGTGTCGACAACAACGGCGTGCTGGTCACCGGGCTCGGTGCGACGACGCCGCTCGGCGGGGACGTCGCCTCGACCTGGGCCGGTCTGTTGGCCGGCGAGTCGGGCATCCGCGCGATCGAGGAGGAGTGGGCCGCCGCGCTGCCGGTCCGGATCGCCGGGCGGCTCAGGGTCGAGCCCTCCGAGGTGCTGGACCGGGTCCAGGCCCGGCGGATGGACCGCTGCGAGCAGGTGGCGCTGGTCGCAGCCCGCGAGGCCTGGGCGGACGCGGGGGCTCCCGAGGTGGACCCGGAGCGCCTCGCCGTGGTGATCGGCACCGGCACCGGCGGGTCGCTCACCATGCTCGCCCAGGACGACGTGCTGGAGGCCTCCGGGGTGCGGAAGGTCTCCCCGCACACCGTGCCGATGCTGATGGCGAACGGCCCGGCCGCCTGGGTCTCCATCGAGCTGGGTGCGAAGGCCGGCGCGCACACCCCGGTGAGCGCCTGTGCGTCCGGCGCCGAGGCGATCGCGATGGGCCTGGACCTGATCCGGCTCGGCCGGGCCGACGTGGTGGTGGCGGGCGGCGCCGAGGCGTGCATCTGCCCGCTGCCGCTGGCCGGATTCTCCCAGGCCAAGGCCCACTCGACCCGCAACGACGAGCCCGGGCGGGCGTCCCGGCCGTTCGACGCGGACCGGGACGGCTTCGTGATCGGCGAGGGCTCGGTGGTCGTCGTCCTGGAGCGCGCCGGGTTCGCCGCGGCCCGGTCCGCCCGTGCGCACGCCACCCTGGCGGGCGCGGCGGTCACCTCGGACGCGTACCACATCACGGCGGCCGCGGCGGAGGGGCAGGTTCGGGCGATGCGCCGGGCGGTCGCGGAGGCCGGGCTCGCCGCGGGGGACATCGACCTCGTCCACGCCCACGCCACCTCGACGCCGCTGGGCGACCTGGTCGAGGCCGAGTCGGTCACCGAGGCGATCGGCCTGCACCCGGCCGTCACCGCGACCAAGTCGATGACCGGCCACCTCTTCGGGGCCGCCGGTGCGGTCGGCGCGCTGACCGCCGTCCTCGCGCTGCGCGACGGCGTGGTGCCGGCCACGCGGAACCTGGAGAGACTCGACCCGGCGGTCAAGCTGGACGTGGTGGCGGGCGCCCCGCGGCGCGGCGCGCTGACCGCCGCCCTCACCAACTCCTTCGGCTTCGGCGGCCACAACGCGTCCCTGGTCTTCACTCCGGCGCCGTGAAAAGCCGCGCGACCGGAAGGCCCGGTGGTGTCTAGAGTCGCCGCATGCCTACGTCGTCACCGGCCCTGCGCCTGGAGCTGATCACCCCCGCCACCATCGATGCCGCGCTCGCCCTGAAGGTGCGGCCGGACCAGGAGGGGCTGGTGGCGCCGGTGGCGAAGTCGCTGGCCGAGGCGTACGCGTACGGCGACACCGCCTGGCCCCGGCTGGTCTTCGACGGCGACCGGCTGGTCGGGTTCCTGATGGCGTTCTTCGACGTCCGCTTCGCCCCCGGGCATCCCGACGACCGTCCCCGCTCGGGCCTGTGGCGTCTCAACATCGGCGCGCAGGAGCAGGGTCGCGGCTACGGGCGCTTCGCCGTCGAGCAGGTCTGCGCGGAGATCCGCCGCCGCGGCGGGAACCGCGTTTCGGTCACCTACGTGCCGGGCGACCACGGGCCGGCCGGGTTCTACGAGAGCCTCGGCTTCCGCCCCACCGGGGAGTTGAGCGGCGACCAGGTGGTGGCCGAACTCGCCCTGCCGGAGGGCTGACCGCCGGGCGCCGCGCGGGGCGGAAGGCCGGACCGGCCTCCCGCCCCTTCGGCGTGTCCGGGACTCAGCCCAGCAGCAGGTACTTGGTGGACTGGACGCCCCGGATGGAGCTGCAGTCGGTGTTCTGGACGCTCTGGCTGTAGGTGAAGCCCTTCGGGATCTCGCAGGCCCAGATGCCGTTGGCCGGCTTGCGGAGGTGGAAGGTCGTGGCCTGGACGCCCTGGTTGATGCTGCAGGCGCTGGTGTAGGTGATCATGTCGTAGGTGAAGGCGGGGGTGCCCATGCAGGCGGTGAGGCCGTCGACCGGGACCCGCAGGTGGTACATGTTGGAGGTCACGCCGGAGATCTGGCTGCAGGCGCTGCCCCAGGTGATGGCGTCGTAGACGAAGCCGGGCGAGCTCTTGCAGGCGGTCAGCCCGTCCACGGGGGTCCGCAGGTGGAACTGCGGCGCGTTCCAACTACCGCTGCTGCACGTCCGGTTCATGGACACCTGGTCGTAGACGTAGCCGGCGGGGACGTCGCAGGCCCAGACCCCGTCGAGGCCGGTGGTGGCGGCGGAGGCGGTGGTCGCGGTGGCGGCGCCGGAGAACAGCAGTGCCAGCGAGGCGAGAGCGGCGAGCACCAGGCGGATCGGGCCGGAGCGGGCGGTGCGTGCGGCGGACATGGGTCTCCCAAGGGGTGGCCGGTGGTGTGAAGGTCGCACGGTGATTCGGGCAGGATTCTGTGCCCGCCGCTGGTTTTAGCATGCTCATGTGGATCTCCGCACCCCCGCCGGACGGCAGGGGCGGATACCCGCCACCGGATGCCCGTCCGTCGGCCAGATCAGCGTGTTCGGCCCGTCGGACGGCCTCAGCCGAGCAGTGCCGCCGCCTCCTGGCGTGCCCGGTGCAGCCACTGCGCGCGGGTGGCGTCCGTCGAGTCGGTCACCGTCCGGAAGACGACCCGCCGCACGTCCGTCACGCCCACGTACGGCAGGACGCAGGCCGCCCAGATCCGCTCCAGCGGATCGCCGAACTCGCCGTGCTCGCGCTCCTCCGGGGTGTCGGAGGTGTTGAGCACCAACGCCCGCCCGGCCCGGAGCAGCCCGGCCGGCTCGCCGTCCGCCGTGCCGAGCTTGTACGCCACGCCGGGCACCATGACCCGCTGCACCCACCCGGTCAGGACGGCGGGCGGCATGCCCCACCAGTTCGGGTGGACCAGGACGAGCGCGTCGAGGGTGGCCACCTCGGCGCGGTGCAGGGCGAGTTGAGGGTCGGCGGACTCGCCGGCCGCGGCGACGGTCTCCGTCTCCCCGGCGGTCAGCACCGGGGCGAACCCCTCCGCGCACAGGTCGTGCGCCACCACCTCGCAGCCGCGCCCGCGCAGTTCGTCCGCCACGGCGTCGGCCAGCGCGTGGTTGAAGCTCCCCGGGCGCGGATGCGCCAGATAGACCCCGATCCGCGAAACTCCCATGTCCCCTGCCCCCTCGGTCTGTTGATGGCGCGCCGATCCTATGAGCGGGCCCGGCGCCGCGGACGCTCGGGTGGGGTGCCAGGCCGTGGCCGAACCGGCGTTCCCGGCCGCCACTCGGACCTTCCGCGACGCCGTCGCGGCCGACTGCGCCGGGCGCTACAGCGCCTGCGGCCGCCCGCCGACGCTGCTCAGCTGCGCCCGGCCCGAGGCGGTCACGATCACCTCGTCGAGGAGCTCGCGGGAGCGGACCAGATCGGTGATCATCCGGTCGATGCGGTCGCGCTCGACGGTGAGCTCCTCGACCAGGCGCGGGGTGGCGATCTCGGACGGCCCGCCGTCGGAGTCCCGCATACAGGGGAGGAGTTGGGCGATCTTCTTGCTGTGCAGGCCGGCCGCGAAGAGCTCCTGGATGAGGATGACGCGGTCGACGGCGGCGTCCGGGTAGTCGCGGTGGCCGCCGAGGGTGCGATCGGCGGCGAGCAGTCCCTGCTTCTCGTAGTAGCGGAGCGAGCGCTCGCTGACGGCGGTGCGCTGGGCCAGTTGACCGATTCGCATGGGCTTCCACCTCGGCGTTCGTCGTCGGGTTCGAGAGCGGACTTGAAATTGACACTGATGTTAGCTTCTACGGTCTCCCTCATGACGAACACGGCGAACACGGCGATCACGACGACGACCGACACGACGACGAGCGACACGACGAAGACCGGCGCGACGAAGGCCGACACGACGACGACCGACACGACGAAGACCGGCGCGACGAAGGCCGACGCGACGACGAGCGCCGCAGGGGCGGACACGCCCACCACGCACGCGACCTCGCTCTTCCAGCCCGCCCGCCTCGGCGCGCTGGAGCTGGCGAACCGCCTGGTGATGGCGCCGATGACCCGCACCCGCGCCGCGGCCGACGGCGTCCCCCAGCCGATCATGGCCACCTACTACGCGCAGCGCGCCTCGGCAGGCCTGATCATCGCCGAGGCCGCCACTCCGAACGCCGTCGGCCGGACCTACGCCAACATCCCGGCGATCCACACCGCCGAACACGTCGCCGGATGGCGGCGCGTGACCGACGCCGTGCACGCGGCGGGCGGCCGGATGTACCTGCAGCTGCAGCACGGCGGCCGGGTCGGGCACCCGGAGAACAGCGGACTGCACCCGGTCGCGCCCTCGCCCGTCGCACTGCCGGAGGCCGTCCACACGCCGAGCGGCCCCCAGGAGGCGGTGGTGCCGCGGGAGATGACCGTCGCCGAGATCCGCGAGACGGTCGCCGACTTCGCGGCCGCCGCCCGCAACGCGGTCGCGGCGGGATTCGCGGGCGTCGAGGTGCACGCGGCCAACGGCTACCTGCTGCACCAGTTCCTGGCCCGGAACACCAACCGGCGCACCGACGCGTACGGCGGCCCGGTGGAGAACCGCGTGCGCTTCGTCGTCGAGGTGGTGCGGGCGGTGGCGGAGGCGATCGGCGCCGAGCGGGTGGGGGTGCGGGTCTCCCCGGGCGTGACCGTCAACGGCATCGAGGAGGGCGACACCGAGGAGATCTACCGCGCCCTGCTCGGCGAGCTGGCGGGGGAGGGGCTGGCCTACCTGCACGTGGTCTTCGCCGACCCGCAGTCGCCCCTCTTCCAGGAGATCCGCAAGACCTGGGACGGCGTGCTGATCGGCAACCCGGTGCTCGGCTGGGGCGGGCCGCTCCCCGAGGACGGCGGCCGCTCGGCCGGTGAGCGGCTGCTCGCGGCGGGCGTCGACCTCGTCTCCTACGGCCGCGGCTTCCTCGCCAACCCCGACCTGGTCGAGCGCCTGCGTACCGGGGCACCGCTCAATCCGGTGCGCGGCGGCCTGATGTACGCGAGCGGCGCCGAGGGGTACACGGACTACCCGGTGCTCGCCGCCGAGTGAGCCGCCGCGGCACACCGGCGCCATGCGGTCCGGGACGGTGGCACGCCGTGACGGCTTTGCCGGGGCCGTCGCGCGTCGAGGGGTGCGGCATGCCATGATCCCTGCATGGGTTCCAACGTTTACTTCGACATCACCATCAACGACGAGCCGGCGGGCCGGATCGTCTTCAAGCTCTTCGACGACGTCGTCCCGAAGACCGCCCAGAACTTCCGCGAGCTGGCCACCGGCCAGCACGGCTTCGGTTACAAGGGCTCGTCCTTCCACCGGGTGATCCCGGGCTTCATGCTGCAGGGCGGTGACTTCACCCGCGGTGACGGCACCGGCGGCAAGAGCATCTTCGGCGAGAAGTTCGCGGACGAGAACTTCAAGCTCAAGCACACCAAGCCGGGCCAGCTGTCGATGGCCAACGCCGGCCGCAACACCAACGGCTCGCAGTTCTTCATCACCACCATCGTGACCGACTGGCTGGACAACAAGCACGTCGTCTTCGGCGAGGTCGTCGAGAACATGGACCTGGTGACGAAGATCGAGTCGCTCGGCTCGCAGAGCGGCCGCACCAAGGCGAAGATCACCATCGCCGACTCGGGCATCGTGGAGTAGTCCAGCCCCTCCCGAGGCGCTGTGGAGCAGGACGTCGGCCCGGCCGACTTCCTGCTCCTCGCCGTTTCCGGGCCCGGTCAGTCCGGCCAGTCCGGCCACTCGGTCCCCTGCCACTCCGGCTCCGGCCACCACCCCGGCGGCCCTAGGTCCAAGGACCGATGGCCGCCCGGCGCCCCGGCGCGCTGGAATGGGTGGCGTGGATCATTCCCCGGCACTCGACGACCTCACCGGCGCGCAGGTGGAGGCCTACCTGGCCCGGATCGGCCTGCCCGAACCCGAGCGGCCCTCGGCGGCCGCGCTCGCGGAGCTCCAGCGCGCGCACCTGGACGCCGTGCCGTTCGAGAACCTGAGCGTGCACCTCGGCGAGCCCGTGGTGCTCGGGACCGGCCCGCTGTTCGAGAAGCTCGTCACCCGGCGCCGCGGCGGCTTCTGCTACGAACTCAACGGCGCCTTCGCGGCCCTGCTGCGCGCACTCGGCTACCGGGTGAGCCTGCTTGGCGCGCGCGTCCTCGACGGGGACCGGCCCGGCCCGCCGTTCGACCACCTCGCCCTGCGGGTGGACCTGGACCGGCCGTGGCTGGTCGACGTCGGCTTCGGCAGGTTCAGCCGGCTCCCGCTGCGGCTGGACGGGCGGGGTCAACAGTCGGACCCGGCGGGCGAGTTCACCCTCGTCCCGTACGGCGCCGACGAACTCGACGTGCGGATGGGCGGCGAGCCGCAGTACCGGCTCGGCCTGCGCCCCCACGAGCTGGCCGACTTCGTGCCGACCTGCTGGTGGCAGGCCACCTCGCCGGACTCGCACTTCACCCGCTCGGCCACCTGCTCGCTGCCGGCCCCGGACGGCGGCCGGGTGACCCTCAGCGGCACCCGCCTGATCCGCACCGCCGCCGACGGCGCGCGCACCGAGGAACTCCTCGACGGGGCCGGGGCGCTGGCCGCCTACCGCTCGCTCTTCGGCATCACGCTGGACCGCCTGCCCACGGTCCTGCACCCGCAGTAGCCGGAGCGGGCGGCAGCACGGGAAGTCGGCCGGTCCGGCCTCCCAAACCGAGCGCCTCCCGGACCAGGCGGCCCGGGAGGCGGTGGCGACGGCGGTGGACCGGCGCGGTGACGAGTGACGTCCACCCGCTGCGTCGACGGCGTCATGCCACGTCGCGGGTGGTCACCGGGTCACTTCGTGTCGGGCACGGCGGTGTCGTTCTTGAACGCGTCGAAGACCTGCTTGGCCTTGGCGGCGTCCCACTTGACCGCCGACTCGCCGGTGCTGGTCTTGAAGTCGGGGTTGGCGATCGGGACGGTGATGCTCTTGCCGCCGCCGCCGTTGACGTCCTTCATCGCGAGGAAGAGCGAGCCGAGGTCGGTCAGGCCGGCGTCCTCGTCGACGATCAGGGTGCCGAGGCCGGAGTCCACCAGCGGGTAGAAGGTGAACGGGTTCAGCAGGGTGGCGGGCGAGGCGGCCTGCTTGGCCAGCGCGCCGAGGAACTTCTGCTGGTTGCGCATCCGGCCGAGGTCCTGGTCGGCCATCTGGTGGCGCTGGCGGACGAAGGCGAGGGCCTGGGTGCCGGTGAGGCTCTGGCAGCCCGCCTTGAGGTCGAGGCCGGAGTCCTTGTCCTTGACGTCCTGCTCGATGCACATGTCCACGCCGCCGACCGAGTCGACGATGCCGACGAACCCGGCGAAGCCGATCTCGGCGTAGTGGTCGATGCGGATGCCGGTGTTCAGCTCGACGGTCTGGGCGAGCAGCTTGCCGCCACCCGCCGCGAAGGCCGAGTTGATCTTCGAGCTGGTGGCCTTGACGGTCTTCCCGTTGTCGCCCGGGTGCTCGGGGATCGGCACCCAGGAGTCGCGCGGGATGCTCATCAGCGTGTTCCCGTTGTCCCCGATGTGCAGGATCATCATGGAGTCGCTGCGCTTGCCGCCCGCGTGGCCGGTGTGCAGGTCCTCCTCCTGGGAGTCGGAGAGGCCGTTGCGGCTGTCGGAGCCGACGATCAGCCAGTTGGTGCCCTTTCCGGCGGCCGGGCGGCCCGGGTAGTCGGCGAGCACGTTCTCGTGGTTGAGCTTGGAGCCGGCCCAGAACCAGGTCGAGACGGCGGTCACCATCATCGCGATCAGGACGCCGAACACCGACCACTTGACGATCCGGCGTCGCGGCCAGCGCGAGGAGCGGGCGGCGGAGGGCGGCTGGGTGCCGCCCGGGGCTATCGGCCCGCCGGGACCGCCGGGACCGCCGGGCCCGCCCGACCCACCCGGCCCGCCGGGCGCCCCCGATCCCTGCGCCGGCACCCCGGGCCGCGCGCCCGGCTGCGGCTGCCCGTAGCCCTGGGCCGGCCCGTAACCGGGGGCCTGCCCGGGAGCCGGCGCCTGCCCGCCGGACGGCTGCCCGTACTCCTGCGGCTGCCGCGGCGCCGGGGCCCCCGGCCCGCGCGGGTTCAGCGAAGCCGGCAGCGGCGGCTCGGCCGCCGCACCGCCGCCGCTGCGCCCGTACGCACCGCCGCCGCCGTTGCCGCTGCCGCCGCCGTACGGGTTCCCGCCGCCGCCCGGGCGGCCCTCCTGCCACGTGTTCATGTGGGAGAGGATGCCCGACGCCGGGTGCGGTGACTCCCCCCGGGGCCCTCACCAGGCCCCTTGTAGCAGTTTTGATGCACGTGCCGGATCGTTCCGCCGCAACTTCGCGCGGGGGCGTACCCGGGGGCCGCACCCGGTGTGCGGCCGCCCCCGCCGCGTCTCACCATCCGTCTCACCCGGTGTTCACCAGCCGGAACGATCCTTGACCGGCCGGAACGCTGCGTGTTTGCATGACTGCCATGGATCAGCGATGGACCCTCACGCGTCGGCGGCACGTCGACCTTCAGCGTGTGTCCTGTTCGCTCTGTCGTGGCTGACGCGCGCCCGTCGAACCCTCTCCATTCCCCTCCCGCGCCGCACCTTCCCGCGCCGCTCCCCGCTCCTCCGCACCATGACCGCCGCCGCCCGCGCGGCGCGCGCCCTGCTGCGGAAGCGCCGTCCCCGCTTCCCGCCCAGAGGTGAACCCCATGGCCACCGTCCTGTCCGTCTCCGGCTCCCCGTCCGCGACCTCCCGCACCACCCGCCTGCTGCGTCACGTCGACGCGCGGCTCGAAGCCCACGGCCACCACGTCGTCCCCTTCGAGGCGCGCAGCCTGCCCGCGCACGCCCTGCTCTCGGCGGACTTCTCCCACCCCGAGATCGCCGCCGCCGCGGAGCTGTTCGCCCGGGCGGACGGGATCGTCATCGGCACCCCCGTCTACAAGGCCGCCTACTCGGGCCTGCTGAAGACCCTGCTGGACGTGCTCCCGCAGTACGCGCTGACCGGCAAGGCCGTCCTGCCGCTGGCCACCGGCGGCTCCACCGCGCACGTGCTGGCGGTGGACTACGCGCTGCGCCCGGTGCTCAGCTCGATGGGCGCCGGCCACATCACCCAGGGCTGGTTCGTGCTCGACCGCCACATCACCGTCCGGGAGGACGGCGGCACGGTGATCGAGCGCGAGACGGACGTCCTGCTGACGCCGGTGGTCGACGCCTTCGCGGCCGCGCTGGAGCGGCTCGCCGCGCCGGCGCTGACCTGCTGACGGGCCGTCGGGAACGGTCCTGTGCGGGCCGACCCCGAGACGGGTGGCGGCGACCCCTAGGGGGAGGGGCGCCGCGCCCCGTACAACTACGGTTGAGGCGCTTCATACCGGCGGATGACGAGCGATCGCGCCGCCGCTCCTAACGTGGATCACATCCCCGCTCGTGCGGACCGGGGCCCCGGTTCTCCGGAACCTGGGCCTGGGTGCATCTGGAGGGTGGGGCTAACTCCCGGTCGAGGACTACGTCCTGCACCCTGTCGCAGCACGGGTCGCAGCGACAAGGCTGGGGGCAACGGGTGGGCCCACTTCTTAGGAGACTCCAGTGACGACGGCAGCAGCCGTGTACGACCCCCAGCTTCCCGGCGGCGCGGCCGCCGTCGCGGCCTCGGCGCGTCAGGTGACCAAGGCCTACGGCTCCGGCGAGACCAGGGTCACCGCGCTGGACGCGGTGGACGTGGACATCCAGCGCGGCCGCTTCACCGCGATCATGGGCCCCTCGGGCTCCGGCAAGTCGACCCTGATGCACTGCCTGGCCGGCCTGGACACCGTCACCGAGGGCCGGATCTGGATCGGCGA
>NZ_JBHJUK010000202.1:0-12231 GCF_042266225.1 Kitasatospora sp. NPDC056181 | reverse complement strand
GCTGCCCCAGGGCGGCCTGGAAGACCAGCGGGATCAGGTGCGACTCGGGGTCGTGGGGGGGGGCGGGGGGGCCGGACGGGGCCGCGCCCGGGAGGTTGGGGCGCCGGGAGGGGGGCCCGGCGGGGGGGGGGGGGGCGCGGGGGGCCGGCGCGGCGGGGTCGGCGGCCCCGCCGGGGGGGGCGCCCCCCCCAACCGGGGCGGGCGGCGCGGCCGCGAGGACCGTCAGGCGCCGGTCTCGTGCAGGCGGCGCAGGATCGCCATCAGCTCCTCGGGCGGGGCCACGGAGAACGAGCGGGTCGCCTCGTCGATGTGGGTCAACGAGGTCACGGTGCCCTTGCGCCACCAGTAGAGCCGGGGCGAGAGCGGACCCGGGTTGTCCTGGTGGGCGCCGAGACCGAAGGCCGCCAGGTCGTTCACCGCCTCGACCACCTGCCGGCCGGCCAACGGGTGGAAGACCAGGTAGTGCCGGCTCGGCACGGTGAACAGTGCGCCTTCCTCGGGCAGGTCGCGCCCGGTCACCGCACGGGCCAGGTCGGCCAGGACCAGGGCCTTGCTGGCGACGAACATCGACTCGCCGGAG
The DNA here is from genome assembly GCF_042266225.1 of Kitasatospora sp. NPDC056181. Lineage (NCBI taxonomy): Bacteria > Bacillati > Actinomycetota > Actinomycetes > Kitasatosporales > Streptomycetaceae > Kitasatospora > Kitasatospora sp. NPDC056181. The sequence continues at coordinate 11,651 of NZ_JBHJUK010000202.1, read as the reverse complement.
ACGATGTGCAGGGTGGCGCCGCCCCGGCCCTGGGCGACCTCGTACTCCACCGGCTCGCGCACCAGGTTGGCGCGCCCGGCCGCGCGCAGCGCCTCCAGCCCCACCTCGGCCACGGCCCGGTCGTCCAGCAGTCGCACGGCCTCCGGCAGGTCCAGCGCGAGCGCCTCCTGAAGCCCGGGGGCGACGCGGCGCACGTAGCTGAACGAGGCCGCCGCCTCCGGCGGGAACGCGTCCTCGGGCAGCAGGCGCAGGTAGGCCGAGCGGAGGATCTGCTCGGAGCCCTGCGGGGTCGCCGCCTCGGCGCCGTCGAGGGCGCGGAAGTGGTGCTCCACCAGCCGGTGCCACTCGCGCGGGTCGGCGCGTCGGCACAGCTCGGCGAGGTTGTGCAGGGCACGCGTGCCCTGCGGCGCGTGCACGGTGTCACCGGCAACGGTGACCCGGGGGTCTCCGGCGTGGTGCCGGCGCACGAGGTCTCGCAGATGGTCGGCCTGGTCGGTCGTCAGGGCCGGGAGGTGCGGGTCGTGCTGGGGCGTGGCCTTGGAACGGAAGAACTTCATGATCACGACCCTACAAACCCGGTCGGACAGGCGATGACCGGGGGCCGGGCGGGCTTGAAGCCGCGTCCGCCGGCGGGCGAGAGCGCGTCCCCGCCGGCGGACTCCCCCGGGCCGAGGCGCAGGGCATCGTGGAAGGGGCACAGCCCACCGAGAGCACAGGGCGTCGTGGAAGGGGCAGGGCCCGCCGAGCACAGGGCTCAGCGGAGGCGGACGGCCTCGGCGAGGAGCCGGTAGGAGTCGAGGAGCGCCGCTCGGTCGTAGGTGCTGGTGGTGACGAGGAACTCGTCGGCCCCGGTGCGCGCCATCAGAGCGGTGAGCTCGGCCGCGGCCTGCCGGGGCGTGCCGGCGATGTGGCCGCGCAGGGACTGCTCGTACGCGGCGCGCTCGCGCTCCGTCATCTCCCGGGCCAGGACCTCCGCCATGGGGGCGAGCGGCGGGAACTCGCCGTGGGTACGGGCGTGGGCGCCCGACCAGGCCTCGGAGACCAGGAGGTCGCGCGCCTGCTCGGGCGTCCCGGCGACCGCCACCGTGCCCGAGACGACCACGTACGGCTCCGTGGCCTGTGCGGAAGGGCGGAAGCGGGCGCGGTAACGGTCGATGGCCGCCAGCATCCGGTCCTCCCCGCGGACGGCGGCGATCACCAGCGGGAGGCCCGCGTCCGCGGCGAGGTCGGCGCCCTCGCCGGTGGCCAGCACGAAGGCCGGGACGTGCAGGCCCTCGGAGGGCCGGGCGTGGACGTCGCGGTGCGTGCGGCTCGCCCCGTCGAAGTAGGCGAGCAGCTCCGCCAGCTGGGCCGGGAAGGCGTCGGCGGCGTCCTTGTCCCGGCCGAGTGCGCGCCGGACACCGTCGGTGAAGGCCACCGAGCGGCCGAGGCCCATGTCGATCCGGCCGGGGAACAGCGCGGCGAGCACGCCGAACTGCTCGGCCACCACCAAGGGCTGGTGGTTGGGCAGCATCACGCCGCCCGTGCCGACCCGGATCCGGGTGGTGGCCCCCGCCACCGCCGCCGCGAGCACGGTCGGCGCCGAGCCCGCCACCCCCGGCACGCCGTGGTGCTCGGACACCCAGAAGCGGTGGTACCCGAAGCCCTCGGCCTCCCGGGCGAAGGCCACCGTGTCGCGCAGCGCCTGCGCGGGCTCCTGCCCCTGCCGCGTCCGGGAGCGGTCGAGGACGGAGAGACGGATCGCAGGCGCTGCAGTGGTCACGTCGGCAGCAACGACCACCGTCCCGGATCTCATTCCCCGGGCGCCGGACGGCCGGCGAGCCGCCTCACCCCGCCTTCACCGCCCCTCCCTCACCGCCCCTCCCTCACCGCCCCTCCGTCACCGTCCCTCCCTCACGGCCCCGGCCGTCCGAAGCCGGGGCCGGGGCGGTGCTCCTCGCAGAACCACCCGCCGGCGTAGGGCCGGGCCGGCGCACCGCACGGGGTCGTGCCCGCCGAGCAGACGTGCGGGCGCAGCGGGGCGATCGGCGGCCGCTCGGGCCACGCCGGGGCCGTGGGCGGCACCGTGGCGGGCTGGGCGGGGACGGGCGGCACGGTGGCGGGCCGAGCAGGGGCGGGCGGCAACCTGAGGGGCTCGCCGGTGTCCCGCGGCGGGAGGGCGTCGAGGCGGCGGTGCCCGCGCTCGACCCGGTCCAGGACGCACTGCACCTCCCTGCGCCGGCGCAGGGAGGTGTGCCGCCGGCGGGGAACCGTCCCTGGGCCGGTGGTCGCATGTCCGGCCTGAACGTCGCCCCCGGAGCCGACCCTGGTCTCGGCCCCAGGACTGGCCCCAGGACTGGCTCCCGGACTGGCTCCCGGACCGGCCTCGGCGTCGAACTCCGCATCGAGCTCCGCATCGAACTCGGGCACGGACTCCGCCTCGGACTCGGGGTCGGCGAGGACCCCGCCGTTGTCGAGGAAGGCCTCCCGGTCGGCGGCGCAGGCCCAGAAGCGGTGCAGCCCACGGCCCGTCCTGACGGTGAGCGGAACGTAGGCACCGCTGGCGATGTCCCGGACGAGGTCGTCGAACTGACGGGGCATCGGATCCCAACGGGGGTGGCGGTGAGCGCAGTTGCCACTCCCCCGCCGCGAGCAGGGCCCCGGCCTGCGGTCGCACCGCTCCAACACGAGGGCCCGGACGCCACCGCGGACGAGCAGGTCGCGGTTGTCGCGGATGGCGGCGGCAGGAAGGTTGTCGGTGCGCGTCCAGTGGACGGCGTCGATCAGCGGCGCCCCGGCGTCGACCGTGTGCCAGACGGCGGTTATCCCGGCCGCGCGGGCGGCGGCGTCACGCTCGCGGGCCGTTCCGGCTGCGAGGTAGGACAGTTGGGGCCGGAAGCCGTACCGGCGACCGCCCGCACCGGTCACCAGCACCTCGGGCCGTCGCCTGCCGTCGCCGCCGACGGGCGCCACCTCGACCCGGTGACCGTCGCTCTCCGCGGCCCGGGCATACCGCTCCCGGTACGCCTGGTGCGCGTCGCTCTCGATGTCGTGGTGGCGACGGGACGGGTTGTGGTGGGCGGCGATCCGCAGGCCACCGCGTTCGTAGACGTACATCCACTCCGGCCGCTCCGGCCGGCTCGCCAGGCAGTCCGGGCAGTACAGGCCGCGCTGTTCGACGGGCCTGCGGTCGGCGAGGAGTTGCCGCCACAGGCCGGGGTGGGCGGGGTGTCCCAGGTCGTCGCGGTCGAGGTCGAGAACCGCGCCGACGCGCGAGCAGAACACCGGGTTGCGCTTGGGGACTTCACCGTCGAAATTGTCCATGGCATCTCTTTTCTGCCATCAACCACCGAGGTAACGGGCCTGACCTACGGGCTCCCCATGCCCCGTCGGCGGGGATGCCCAACGTGCCGCCCGCCGAATTCCCTTGGAATTCCCCCCACCCGCCGTGGATTGTCCGGAAACCGACCTCCGGCCGGGTCCGCGCCGGCGGACGTTCGGGAAACGCGCATCCGGGGAGCGAAGCGGGCGTCCGAGCAGCGGAGCGGGCGGCCGGTGTCGTCCGCCGTGAGGGGGCAGCACCGACGAACACCAAGTCCCGTCCGGCGCCCGGTGGCGCGCGAGGCGGGAACGTCCGCAGGTGTCCGGCCACCGCCCGAAGACGTCCAAGGCGTTCAAGGCGTCCAAGGTGCTCAAGGCGTTCAAGGCATCCGGAGGTGTCCACAGGTGTCCGCCCGACGGTCCGTCCGCGTCCGGAACGGGCATGGTACGAACCACCCTTGGCACGGGAAAGCCCTGGTTGCGCCGTTCGGGCTTCGGGTTATAGTGCCCACGTCAATGCCCGGGGGTGGGCCGGCTGCGGGCCGCCATCCCGACGGTGGACCCCGACGGGCCGCCCCGACGCAGGAACCGACGACGTTGCCCGGAGTGCGAGTTGCCAGCACGGCCACCGCGTGGAGCGCTGCGCTCCGCGGCCCGGTCGCGCCGCACGGGGCCCCGGACCGCCGCCCCCGTCCTCCCGCCGACTCCGGCCGCTGTTGCCGCCGTTGTCGCCGGAGATCCTCGTTCCCCTTGACGCCGGCCTGAGCACCCGGCCTGAGCACCCGGGCAGCGGATCCCGCCCCACGGACCGCCGCCGGACGCCTCCTTGAGCGTCGCCCACCGTCCCCGAGCTCCACCCCGAGCACCACCCGAGCACCACGTCACCGAAGCAGCACGTCGACCCCGCGCTCCCTGGGCGCCCGGTTCCCCGAGAGGTCCGCCCCGTCATGGCCGATCCCCGCTTCAGCATCCTTTCCGAGGAGTTCGCCGCCGCACCCGACCGGCACTTCGGTTGGCTGCGGGAGCACGCACCGGTGCACTACGAGCCGGCGATCGACAGCTGGTTCCTCTCCCGGTACCGCGATGTGCACCGGGTGCTGACGGACCATGAGGCCTTCACCACCGAGACGCTCCAGGTGCGCGCCGAGCCGGTGATGCGCGGGCCGGTCCTCGCCCAGATGACCGGGGCGGAGCACACCGCGAAGCGAAAGATCGCCGTCCGGGCCTTCACCGGGCAGGAGCTCCAGGAGCAGGTCCGCACGATCCGCGCCAACGCCGTCGAACTCCTCGAACCCCTCCTCGCCGGCGGGCGGATGGACCTCGTCAACGACTTCGGCAAGCCCTTCGCCGTCCGCGTCACGCTGGACGTCCTCGGCCTGGACCGGCGGGACTGGCGGCAGGTCTCCTCCTGGCTCGCCGGCGTGGGCGAATTCGTCACCGCCATCGAGCTGACCGACGACCGCCGCCGCGTCTGCCTGGACCTCGCCCGCGAGTTGGAGGCCTACCTCGTCCCGGTCGTCGAAGAGCGCCGCCGTCACCCCGGCGCCGACCTGATATCCGCGCTCTGCACGGCCGGGTTCGACGGCATCACGATGAGCACCCGCGACGTGATCGCGCTGATCATCAATGTGCTGGTGGCCGCCGTCGAGCCCGCCGACAGGACCCTCGGCCTGCTCTTCAAGCACCTGATCGACCACCCGGAGCAGCTCGCGCAGGTCCGCCGGGACCCGGCCCTGGTGTCCGCCGCCATCGCGGAGACCCTGCGCCGCACCCCACCCGTCCAGCTCATCCCCCGACTGGCGGAGCGCGACGCCGAGTTCGCCGGCACGGTCGTCCCGGCGGGCGCGACGGTCTTCTGCATGATCGGCGCGGCCAACCGCGACCCCGAGGCCTTCACCGACCCGGACACCTTCGACCTCCACCGTCCGGACCTCGGCACCGCCCGCTCGTTCACCGCGGCCGCCCAGCACCTGGCCTTCGGCACCGGCCTCCACCAGTACGTCGGCGCGGCCTTCGCCCGCGCGGAGATCGAGACCGTGGCCGCGCTGCTGCTCCCGTTGCTCGACCGGGTCCGCTACAGCCCCGGCTTCGTCTACCGGGAGACCGGCCTCTACACCCGCGGCCCCTCCGCCCTGTCGCTGGACTTCACGCCCGTCCACGCCGCCACTCTCCACGCCACGACCCGCCACACCAGCACTCGCCACACCACCACCGGCCGCGCGGCCCCGTCGACGAGCCCACCGCGGGCCCCCGTCCACGGATGACGGTCCGGACCACCGCCCGCACTCCACCGACCCCTCCTGGAAGAAGACCGAGATGACCGCCACCGACATCACCCGGGCCCTCAACGACCTGCTGCTCGCCCCGGACCCGGACCTCCCCCTCGACGAGGCCGTCGACCGGCACTTCACCCCCGACTACCGCCAGCGCACCAACGGCGTGTGGAGCGACCGGGCGGCCTTCGTCCAGCACATGACCCGGCTGCGCTCCCTGGTCCGCAGCGGGCACGTCGAGGTCCACGACGAGCTCCGCGACGGCGCACGCTACGCCGACCGCCACACCGTCACCGTCACCCGGCGCGACGGCCGCACCTCCCGTACCGAGGTGTACCTGTTCGCCCGGTTCGCCGCCGACGGGCGCTTCGAACTCGTCGAGGAGACCACCCTGCTCGTCTCCGGCGACGAGGACGACCGGAACCTGGGACTCGTCAGGTGAGGCAGCGCGGATCCGACAACACGACCGACACGACCGGGCCAACCGGACTGACCGACTGACCGGGCCGACCGCCACGAGGGGAGAGGAGCCGTCACATGGCCTCCGTCAAGCAGAGACTGAGCAGCGCACGCGCCCAGGCCTTCATCGGCCGCGACGAGGAACTCGACGGCTTCGCGCACGCCCTGGCCGGCGACCCGCAGGCACCGTTCGCGTTCTACGTCGTCGGCCCGGGCGGCATCGGCAAGTCGACGCTGCTGCGCCGCCTCGCGGACCACGCCCGCGCGACCGGGCGGCTGCTCCTGGAGCTGGACGGCCGCTTCGTGAGCCGGGACCCGGCCGACTTCGAACGCGCCGCCGCGCCGTTCCTCGACGTCCCCGGGACGGTCCTGTCGGTCGACTCCTTCGAGCACTGCCAGTGGCTGGAGAGCTGGCTGTGGCAGCGCTTCCTGCCCCGCGCGGCCGACGACACCCTGGTCGTCCTGGCCGGCCGCCACGCGCCGCAGCCCCAGTGGACCGCCGACCCCGCCTGGTCCGGGCTGCTGCGGGTCGTCGAACTGGGGCCGTTCTCCGAGTCGCAGGCCCGCAGCCTGCTGTCCAACGCCCAGGTCCCGCCCCAACTGCGCGAACGCGTGCTGCGGTTCGCCGGCGGCAACCCGCTGGCGCTCTCCCTCGCCGCCGCCGCCAGGGAGGCCAACTGGAGTCGGGAGGGTGTCTGGGCGCCCTCGGCCGACGTGCTGCGCACCCTGCTCTCCGGCCTCGTCGGCGAGGTGCCGACCGCCGCCCACCGCCGCGCCCTGGAGGTGGCGGCGCAGGCCCGCGCGACCTCGGAGGAACTGCTCGCCACCGTCCTGCCCGGCGAGGACGCCCACCTGCTCTTCGGGTGGCTCAGGGGCCTGCCGTTCATGGAGTCCACCCACCGCGGCCTCCACCCGCACGACGCCGCCCGCGAGACGCTCGCCGCGGACCTGCGCTGGCGGGCCCCCAACGCCTTCGTGGAGATGCGCCGACGGCTGGCCGAGGAGTACCTGCGGCTGCTGCGCGAGGCCCCCGAGGAGCGGGTGTGGACCGTCACCGACGAGCTCTTCTACCTCTTCCGCGAGGGCGAGATGGTGGCGCGGCTGCGCACCTGGTCGCGCGAGGAGGAGGTGCACGACCGGCCGCTGTGCCCGGAGGACCTCGACGTCGTCCTGCGGATGGCCGCCGAGACCGAGGGCCCGGAGTCCGCCGACCTGGTCCGCTACTGGGCGCAGCGCCAGCCGCAGGCGTTCAGCGTCTACCGGCTCGTCAGCACCGGACGCATCGTCGCGTTCACGGCCCGGCTCGCCCTGCCCGCGCCGGCCGACCCCGAGGACCTCGCCACCGACCCGGTCGTGGCGGCCGCGTGGGCGTACACCGACGCCACCGTGCCGGTGCGTTCCGGCGAGCACATCGGCATCAGCCGGTTCTCGGTCTACCCCGAGCGGTACCAGGTGCCCTCGCGCGTGATGGACCTCAGCTCCTCCCGCGCCCAGGCCGAGTCGGCCCGCGCCCGGGCCCGCGCCTACGGCTTCGCCGTCTGGCGGGATGCCGACACGTGGGCCGCACGGGTCAGGGGCAGTCTCGACGACACCGGTGCGCGGCCGCGGGTCGGCGCGCACACCTACGGCGTGTTCGGCGTCGACTGGCGCCAGGTGCCCGTCGAGACCTGGCTGCGCCACTTCATGACGTCGACGCCCGTGCCGGTCCAGGCCGGGCCGTCGGGGGTCTCGCGCACCGCGTTCGACCACGCCGTGCGCGAGGCCCTGGCCCACTGGCGCGACGCGGCGGCGTTCGCCACCTGTTCCCTGCTGCGCAGCCGCCTCGCGGCCGACCTCGACGAGCCCGTCGAGGAGTTGCGCGCCCTGCTCCGCGGGGCCGTCGACGACCTCGCGCAGGATCCGCGCGGGGCCCGCGCCCGCGAGGCCCTGACGGCCGGCTACTTCTCCGGCGCGCCCACCCAGGAGGGCGCCGCCCGTCGGCTGGGCCTGCCGTACGGGACGTACCGGCGGCATCTGCGCCAGGGCCTGGACCTGCTCACCGAGGCGCTGTGGCAGCAGGAGCTGCACGGCCCTCAGTGATCAGCCCTCAGTGGCCGGGCCCACTGACCGGCGCGGACGGACCGGCCCTCGCTGGATAGTCCGCACCGTACTGGACGGACGGGCGCCGCACCGTCCGAAGGGACGGCCCCGCACCGTCCGGAGCGTCCGGACCGTCCGGGGGTGGACAGGTGCGGACAGTGGTGGACAGTCCCCGGACCCGACGGGCCTGGCACGTGGACAGCGGCCGGCCCGAGTCTGCGGCCATGAACGTTGCACCTGCACCGAAGACGCCGGCACCAGGCCGGTCCCGCTCCCCGGGAGCCGCGCTCGCGGCGCTCGCCGGGGCCCAGTTCACCGTCATGGTCGCCACCTCGATCGTGAACGTGGCGCTCCCGCAGATCCGCGCCGGGACCGGCCTCTCGGACGGCGCCGTCACCTGGGTGGTCAACGCCTACGGCCTGGCGTTCGGGGCGCTGCTCCCGGCCGGCGGGCGGGCGGCCGACCTGCTCGGCCGCCGCCGGGTGCTCACCGTCGGGCTCGCGCTGTTCGCGGCGGGCTCGCTGGCGGCGGGCCTCGCCACCGCCCCGGGGCCGCTGATCGCGGCCCGGGCCGTCCAGGGGCTCGCCGCCGCGGCGATCGCCCCGGCGGCACTCGCCCTGGCGATGGCGCAGTTCCCCGGCGGCACCGGGCGCGGCAGGGCGTTGGGGGTGTGGGGGGCGGTCTCCGGCGCGGGCGGGGCGGGCGGCGTCCTGCTGGGCGGCGTGCTCACCCAGGCGTGGGGCTGGCCGTGGATCTTCCACTCGGTCGCGTTGGGCTCGGCGCTGGTGCTGGCCGCCGTGGCGGTCCTCGTCCCGGCGGACTCCGGTCCGGTGACCGGTCGGCAGCCCGCGGGGGCGGCCGGACGGTTCGACCTGGCGGGCACCGTCACCGTCACCCTTGCCCTGACCTGCCTGGTCTGGGGCCTGACCACCGCACGCGGCGCCGGCTGGGACGACGGTCCGGTGCTCGCTGCCCTGGCCGCCGCCGCCGTCCTCCTCACCGCCTTCGTCGTGATCGAGCGGCGCCGGCCGGACGCCCTGATCCCGCCCCGGCTGTTCACCACGGGCCGGGTGGCCTCCGGGAACCTGCTGATGGCACTGCTGGGCTCGGTGTGGATCGCCCTGTTCTTCTTCCTGCCGCTCTACCAGCAGCAGGTCCTCGGTTCGGGGCCGCTGGCCACCGGGGCGGGCCAACTCCCGCTCGCCGCCGCCAATATGATCGGCGCCACGCTGGCACCGCGACTGGCCCGGCGGCTCGGGGCGACCGCGACCACGACCGCCGCCCTGCTCACCGAGGCCCTCGGTCTGCTGTGGCTGTCCCGGATCGACGCCGGGGGCGGCTACCTCACCGACATCCTCGGCCCGAGCCTCCTGGTCGGTCTGGGCCTCGGCATCGCCTTCGTCCAGCTCACCGGGCTCGCCGTGGACGGCGTCCCGCCGGGGGACGCCGGGCTGGCCGGCGGGCTGGTGAACACCACCCGGCAGGTCGGCGGCGCGATCGGGCTCGCCGTCCTGACCACCCTCGCCGGCTCCGTCACCGGCCACGCGGCCGCCCGGGGGCACCTGGAGGCACTGACCGCCGGGTACCGCGCGGCCTTCGCGGTCTCCGCCGCGGTCCTGGCCGCCACGGCGCTCCTCACCGTCCTCCTGGCCCGCTGCACCGGCCGGACGACGACCGATGCCACCGCGGCCCCCGGGGCCCGGGTGCGGCCCGACGGCCGCGCGGCCCGCACCGGGCACGCCTGACCGTCACCACCTTCGCCGCAGTCTCCACCGTCACGACCTCCACCACATCCACCACATCCACCACAGTCTCCACCGTCACCGAAAGGGATCTGCCATGACCGCCTCCCAGAAACCGCCGTACCTGACCGGCCACTTCACGCCCGTCGCCGACGAGCTCACCGCCACCGAACTGACCGTCGAGGGCACCCTGCCGCCCGAGCTGACCGGCCGGCTGGTCCGCAACGGCCACAACCCGAAGCCGGGCGTCACCCCGACCCACTGGTTCAAGGGCAGCGGCATGGTGCACGGCATCCGGCTCCGCGAGGGCCGCGCCGAGTGGTACCGCAACCGCTGGGTGCACACCCCCGCCCTCGACGGCGCCCCGTACATGACCGAGCACGGCCCCGACCTGACCGCCTCCGTCGCGGGCACCCACGTCATCGAGCACGCCGGGCGCCTGCTCGCCCTGTGCGAGGCGAACCTGCCGTTCGAACTCACGCGGGAGCTGGACACCGTCGGTGCCTACGACTTCGAGGGCAGGCTGCGGACCGCGATGACCGCCCACCCCAAGGAGGACCCGCTGACGGGCGAGCTCCACTTCTTCGGCTCCTCGCCCCTCCCGCCGTTCCTCACGTACTACGTCGCCGACGCGAAGGGCGCGATCGTCCACAGCGTCGAGGTGCCGGACGCCACCGCCTCGCTCAAGCACGACTTCGCCATCACCCGCCACCATGTGGTCTTCGTCGAGGGCAACGTCACCTTCGACCCCTCCGAGCACTCCGGCATCCCGTACGGCTGGAGCGACGAGCAGCCCGCCCGCATCGGCGTCATGCCGCGCGGGGCTGGCGGCGCCGGGAAGATCCGCTGGTTCTCCATCGAACCGGGCAACATGCTGCACGTCGCGAACGCCTACGAGGACGACCGCGGCCGCATCGTCCTGGAGGGCCCCACCGTGGACCGGGAGGGATTCCGGCTCTCCTGGAACTGGTGGGTCGGCGCGCCCGGACGCGGCAGTGAGCCCGGCTCCCGCTCCTACACGCGGCGTTGGGTGGTCGACCTGGCGGCCGGCAGCGTCGACGAGCGGATCGTCGACGACCTGCCGGTGGAGTTCCCGACCCTCAACGAGGCGTACCTGGGCGCCGAGAACCGCTACCAGTACGCCGTCGCCTTCCCCGACGAGCAGGGCTTCGGCGGCTACGGCGTCGTCAAGTACGACCGGGTGACCGGTGCCCGCCGGATTCGCCGGATCGGCGACGCCCGGCTGCCCAGCGAGGCCGTCTTCGTCCCGGCGGCCGGGGCCACCGGCGAGGACGAGGGCTACCTGCTCACCGGCGTCTCCGACCTCAAGCAGGACTCCTCGCAGCTGCTGGTCCTCGACGCCTCCGGCCTCGACAACGTCGCCACCGTCCACCTGCCCCGCCGGGTGCCCGGCGGCGTCCACGGCTCCTGGATCCCGGACGGCGACGCGGACGCCCGGACCGGCCGCGGCTGACCGGACCGGCCTCGGCCGACCGGACCGACCGTGCGCGCCGCGCACCGCGGCGGCGGCCGGATCACCGTCGAAACCGTCTACGCCGGCCACCTCAGGGGCGCACCCGAGGCCTTCGCGGTGCCGATGACCACCGTTCTCGACCTCGACGGCCACGGCCGGATCGGCTCGGACCAGGACCAGGACCAGGACCACGACAGCCTCGCCAAGCTCCTCACCCGGTCCGGCCTGCCCGCCGACTGGACTCCGCCCACCCCCTGACCGTGCTCTTCCTCTGATGCGAACACCCCGCACCCCCGCCCCACCCCGGGCCGGGGGCGGGCGCCC
>NZ_JBHJUK010000201.1:0-12487 GCF_042266225.1 Kitasatospora sp. NPDC056181 | reverse complement strand
CGTCATCGAAGGCCGCATCAAGGACGTCATCATCCGCGGCGGACACCTCCACACCGCCGACACCGCCCACCGCATCCACCCCACCGGCTCCGTCCTCATCACCGACGACACCATCACCGCCATCGGCCCCGCCGACCACGTCGACCGCGCCACCACCACCCTCACCCCCCGACAACGCGCCGGCCTGCACACCATCGACGCCACCGGCATGCTCGTCATGCCCGGCTTCGTCAACAACCACTGGCACGACCTGTTCGCCCTGCGCCTGCCCTTCAAAGGCGCCCTGCGCACCCCCCACGACCACGCCGACGAACCCGGCTTCATGGCCCTGGGCGGCGACATCGCCAAAATCTCCGCCGGATTCGAGGGATTCCGCCGCCTCACCGACGCCCTCACCCCCGACGAGGCCCACGCCATCGCCCGCTACTCCCTCTGGACCCAACTACGCTCCGGCACCACCACCCTGGGCGACGTCGGCTCCGTCAACCACCCCGAAGCACTCGCCCGGGCCACCCTCGACCTCGGCATCCGCGCCACCCTCACCGCCTGGGTCGGCGACATCCACTGCCCCCCCGGCAGCACCACCCCCCAACCCACCCGCGACACCGACACCGAACTCACCCGCGTCGAACAGATCCTCCAACGCTGCGCCACCGACCCCACCGGCCGCCTGCGCGCCTGGCCCACCGCCCCCTACACCACCAACATGAGCGACGAACTCGGCCGCGGCCTGGCCCACCTCGCCACCCGCTACGACGTCCCCTTCGCCACCCACGTCGCCGCCCTGCGCCACGAGGCCCGCACCGTACGCACCCACTTCCACACCACCCCCGTACGCCGCCTGGCCCGCCTCGGCCTCCTCAACGACCGCCTCCTCGCCGTCCACTGCGCCTTCGCCGACCCCGGCGAACAACGCATGCTCCTCGAAGCCGGCGCCCGCATCACCCACTCACCCGCCAAATACGGCCCCACCGGCGAATCCACCCTCACCGAGACCGGCCTCATCCCCGAACTGCGCCGCCGCGGCCTCGAAGTCTCCCTCTCCACCGACGGCGGCGTCTTCCCCGTCGCCGGCATGCCCGAACAGATGCGCGCCGCCTGGCAGATGTACAACGAACTCGCCGCCGACCACACCGCCCTGCCCGCCGGCGAAGCCCTCGCCATGGCCACCCGCACCGCCGCCCGCGCCCTCGCCTGGGACGACCACATCGGCACCCTCGAACCCGGCAAACAGGCCGACCTCGTCCTCGTCCCCGCCGACGACTGGCGCCACCTGCTCAACCCCCGCCCCCTGGAGGCCTACCTCACCCTCGGCGGCAGCCCCGACGTCCACACCGTCCTGGTCGCCGGCCGCGTCCTCCTCGACCACGGCCGCACCCCCCACCTCGACGAAACCGCCCTGACGGACGCCTACCTGCACGCCCTGCGCTCCTTCTCCGCCCGCGCCCTCGGCATCGCCGACAAGGAACTGACCACCCTGTTCGACGACAACCCCCGGCTGCGCACCACCACGACCACCCCGCCCGTCCGCCACCCCTGACGGCAGCCCCCTGCGAACCCCCTGCGAACCCTCTCCCGTCCCGCCCGCACCCCGCACGGAGGCAACGCCACCATGTCCGACAACACCGCCCTGCTCCTGCCCGAGGACGAGGGCGCCGCCCTGTCCGACGACGAGATCCGCCGATGGCGCGCCCTGCCCGCCCGCCAGCAGCCCGACTGGCTCCACGACCCGCAACTCGAACCCGCCCGCGCCCTCCTGGCCACCCGCCCCGCGCTCGTCACCGCCGACGAGGTCCACACCCTGCACACCCTGCTCGCCGACGTCGCCCACGGCCGGCGCCAGGTCCTCCAGGCCGGCGACTGCGCCGAGGACCCCGCCGAGTGCGCCGCCAAACCCGTCCTGCGCAAGGCCGACCTCCTCGACGAACTCGCCGACGTCCTGCACGCCCGCTCCGGCCTGCCCGTCCTGCGCGTGGGCCGCATCGCCGGCCAGTTCGCCAAACCCCGCTCCCGCCCCGTCGAACACCACGACGGACGCGAACTGCCCGTCTACTACGGCCACATGGTCAACGCCCCCGAACCCGACCCCGCCGCCCGCCACCCCCGGCCCACCCGCATGCTCACCTGCCACGACGCCGCCGCCACCGCCATGGACACCCTGCGCCTGCGCGCCACCGACACCGCCACCCCACCCGCCACCCGCACCTGGACCAGCCACGAGGCCCTCGTCCTCGACTACGAACTGCCCCAGATGCGCCGCGACCAGGACGGCCGCCTCCTCCTCACCTCCACCCACTGGCCCTGGATCGGCGAACGCACCCGCCAGGCCGACGCCGCCCACGTCCGCCTCCTCGCCAGCGTCAGCAACCCCCTGTCCTGCAAGATCGGACCGGGCGCCACCCCCGAGGACGTGCTGCGCCTGTGCGCCCTGCTCGACCCCGACCGCACCCCCGGACGCCTCACCCTCATCGCCCGCATGGGCGCCGACCGCGTCACCACCCACCTGCCCGCCCTGGTCCACGCCGTCCGCACCGCCGGACACCCCGTCGGCTGGCTCACCGACCCCATGCACGGCAACACCGTCACCACCCCGGCAGGCCGCAAGACCCGCCACGTCGACACCATCGTCCAGGAGGTCCTGCGCTTCCAGGACGCCGTCACCGCCGCCGGCGCCCACCCCGGCGGCCTGCACCTGGAGACGACACCCCACCCCGTCACCGAATGCCTCGCCGACGCCCGCGCCACCCACCGCGCCGACGGCGCCTACACCACCCTGTGCGACCCGCGCCTCAACCCCTGGCAGGCCCACGAAGTGATCCGCGCCTGGCACGCCCCCACCCGATGACCCCGCCCCGCCCGGCCATCCCGCCCCGCCCGACCATCCCGCCCCGCCCACGAGAAAGGCACCCCCTGCCGATGAAGGACACGACCGCCGTGGTGACCGGCGCGGCAGGCGGCATCGGCGCCGCCGTGGCCCACGCCCTCGCCGCCCGCGGCGCCACCCTCGCCCTCCTGGACCGCGACGCCGAACGCCTCGACGCCACCGCCGCCCGGCTGCGCCAGGCCGGCCACCGCGCCACCGCCTACCCCCTCGACGTCACCTCCAGCACCGAGGTCGACACCGTCATCGACGCCGTCGAAACCCAGCTCGGCCCCGTCGAGCGCCTCGTCAACGCCGCCGGCGTCCTGCGCACCGGCACCGTCACCGCCTTCACCGACGAGGACTGGCAGACCACCTTCGCCGTCAACACCACCGGCGTCTTCCACGTCTCCCGCGCCGTCGTCCGCAAGATGACCCCCCGCCGCCGCGGCGCCCTGGTCACCATCGCCTCCAACGCCGCCACCGCCGCCCGCATGGACATGGCCGCCTACGCCGCCTCCAAGGCCGCCGCGTCCATGTTCACCAAATGCCTCGGCCTCGAAAGCGCCGCCCACGGCATCCGCTGCAACATCGTCGCCCCCGGCTCCACCGACACCCCCATGCTCACCTCGCTGTGGGCCGACGAGGACGCCGCCCGCACCGCCTCCGTCGAAGGCGTCCCGCACGCCTTCCGCGTCGGCATCCCGCTGGCCAGGGTGGCCAGCCCCCAGAACGTCGCCGACGCCGTGCTCTTCCTGCTCTCCGACGAGGCCGCCCACATCACCATGCACCACCTCACCGTCGACGGCGGAGCCGCACTCGGCGCCTGACCCCGCCCCGCAACCCGCCCGCCCCGCAACACCCCCGCGCCCGCGCCCCGCAACCCGCCCGCGCCCGCAACACCCCCGCGCCCGCGCCCCGCAACCCGCCCGCCCGCGACAGGCCCGCCCGCGCGAGCCCCGCCCCAGGAAAGGAACCGGCCTTGGCCATCCCGGCGATCGAGCCCTACCCGATGCCCGCACCCGCCGACCTGCCCGCCAACACCGCCACCTGGCCGGTCAGCGCCGCCCGGGCCGTCCTGCTCGTCCACGACATGCAGAACTACTTCCTGCGCCCCTTCCCCGCCGCCGCCCAGCCCCTGGACGCCCTCCTGCACAACACCGCCCGCCTCCGACAGGCCTGCACCCGCCTCGGCGTCCCCGTCGCCTACACCGCCCAGCCCGGCGGCATGACCGACCGACAACGCGGCCTCCTCAAGGACTTCTGGGGCCCCGGCATGAGCACCGACGAACACGACCGCGCCGTCACCGACCCCCTGGCACCCGCCCCCGGCGACACCGTCCTCACCAAATGGCGCCCCAGCGCCTTCCACCACACCGGCCTGCTCGACCTGCTGCGCTCCACCGGACGCGACCAGCTCATCGTCTGCGGCGTCTACGCCCACGTCGGGATCCTGATGACCACCGGCGAGGCCTACGCCCACGACATCCAGACCTTCGTCGTCGCCGACGCCGTCGCCGACTTCACCCCCGCCGACCACCACATGACCCTGCGGTACGTCGCCGGCCGCTGCGGCATGACCCTGCCCACCGACACCGTCCTGCACCAGCTCCACCAGCCGCACCCGGCGGAGCGCCCGTGAACCCGCACCCGAGCCCCGCACCCGGCGACCGCCCCCACCCGCTCCTGCAACGCGTCCTCGCCCCCCAGCCACCCCCCTTCGCCCTCCTGCACCGCCCCCAGGCCACCGGCCCCGGCCACCTGGAACTGATGACCGGCACCATCACCCGCCCCGCCACCCTCGCCGCCCTGCCCCTGCCCCAGCCCCACGGTCCCGGCCCCGGTCCCGCCGCACCCCGCCACGACGTCCTGGCCCTGCTGCCCTACCGCCAGCTCGCCGAACGCGGCTACGCCTGCCCCGACGACGGCACCGAACTGCTCGCCCTCACCGTCGAGGACCAGTGCCTGCTCACCCGCGACGACGTCCTGCGCCACGTCCCCGACCTGCCGATCACCATGGACGAACTGGGCTTCGACCTCGACGACGACGCCTACGCCGCCACCGCCCGGCGCATCATCCGCGACGAGATCGGCCAGGGCACCGGCGCCAACTTCGTCCTGCGCCGCACCTACCGGGCACGGCTGGACCCCTGGGACACCGCCACCGCCCTCGCGTTCTACCGCCGCCTCCTGCAGCGCGAACCCGGCGCCTACTGGACCTTCCTGGTCCACACGGGGGAGCGCCACCTCATCGGCGCGACCCCCGAACGGCACGTCAGCCTCACCGGCGGCACCGCGACGATGAACCCCATCAGCGGCACCTACCGCTACCCCGAGGGCGGCGCCGACCCCGACGGCCTGATGGGCTTCCTGCGCGACACCAAGGAGTCCGACGAACTGTTCATGGTCCTCGACGAGGAACTGAAGATGATGGGCCGCGTCTGCGAGCACGGCGGCCGCGTCCGCGGCCCCTACCTCAAGGAGATGGAACGCCTCGCGCACACCGAGTACCTCATCGAGGGCTCCAGCACCTGCGGCGTGCGCGAACTCCTCCACGAGACCCTCCTCGCGCCGACCGTCACCGGCAGCCCGCTGGAGAGCGCCTGCCGCGTCATCAACCGCTACGAACCCCACGGCCGCGGCTACTACAGCGGCGTCGCCGCCCTCATCGGCCGCGACCACACCGGCGAGAGCGTCCTCGACTCCTCCATCCTCATCCGCACCGCCGACATCGACCCGTCCGGCGCCCTGTCCATCGGCGTCGGCGCCACCCTGGTGCGCCACTCCTCACCCCGGGCCGAGGTCGCCGAGACCCGCGCCAAGGCCGCCGGCCTGCTCGCCGCCCTGCGCGCCGAGCCCGCCCCCGCCCCGGCCCCCGTGCCGGGCCCCGCCGCCCACGGGCCGGACCCCGCGCCGGGCCACGTGCCGGGCCACGGGCAGGACCCCGCCGCCCATACGCCGGTGCGCGCGCCCGGCCTGGGACAGCACCCCGGCGTCACCGCCGCACTCGCCGCCCGCAACACCACCCTCGCCGGCTTCTGGCTCGCCGACCCCGCCGCCCGCGCCCGCCCCGCCGCCCGCCTGGCCGGCCGGCGCCTGCTGGTCGTCGACGCCGAGGACACCTTCACCTCCATGGCCCGCCACTGCCTCGCCGCCCTCGGCCTCGACGTCACGGTGCGCCGCTTCGACGAGCCCTACACCCTCGACGGCCAGGACTTCGTCATCGTCGGCCCCGGCCCCGGCGACCCCGGCGCCCACACCGACCCCAAGATCGCCCACCTGCGCGGCCTGACCCGCCGCCTGCTGCACTCCCGCACCCCCTTCCTGTCCGTCTGCCTCGGACACCAGGTCCTCAGCTCACTCCTGGGCCTGGACATCGTGCGCAGGCCCGAACCCAACCAGGGCTCCCAGCAGAAGATCGACTTCTTCGGCCGCAGCGAACTCGTCGGCTTCTACAACACCTTCGCCGCCCGCTCGCCCGCCACCACCCTGCCCTGCCCCTACCGCCGCGCCCCCGTCCAGGTCTGCCACGACCCCGCCAACGGCGAGGTCCACGCCCTGCGCGGCCCCGGCTACGCCTCCGTCCAGTTCCACCCGGCGTCCGTCCTGACCCGCAACGGCACCGCCCTGCTGGGCGAACTCCTCGCCCGCGCACTGGACGACAACACGGCCCGGGACGGCACGCCCCGGGACGGCACGCCCCAGGCCGGCGCCGCACCGCACGCTGCCGCACCCCGGGCTGCCGCCCCGCAGGCCGCCGCGCCCCGCGGCGGCGCGGGCTAGCCCCGCCCCGCACCCCCGGCACCCTGTACCCCGTACCCCGCACCCCGCCTTCCCCGTCCGCCGCCGCAGCCGCGCGGCGGACACCAACCCATCGCACGTGAGGAGCAGCCCGTGACGGAGCCGGTGTGGATCGCCGGGGTCGGCATGACCCGGTTCGGCCGACACGAGGACCGCGGCGTCCCGGACCTGGCCGCGGAAGCCGTCCGCGACGCCCTGGCCGACGCGGGCCTGGAACAGCGCCACGTCGACGCCGCGTTCTTCGGCAACACCACCCAGGGCGCCCTCGAAGGCCAGCTCATGATGGGCGGCCAGATCGCGCTGCGCCGCATGGGCTTCGAACGCATCCCGGTCCACAACGTCGAGAACGCCTGCGCCACCGGCGCCACCGCCCTGCACCTGGCCGTCGCCCAGGTCCGCGCCGGCGCCGCCGACACCGTGCTGGCCGTCGGCGCCGAGAAGATGAACGTCGCCGACCGCGACCGCGCCATGGCCGTCTTCGACGGCGCCTACGACGTCTCCGACCCCGCCGGGCTCGCCGCGACGCTCACCGCGCTGGGCGGGGACGTCGACAACACCGCCGCCGGGCGGCGCAGCGTCTTCATGGACATCTACGCGGCCATGGCACGCGCCCACATGAGGCGCCACGGCACCACCCGGCAGCAGATCGCCGCCGTCGCCGCCAAGAACCACCGCCACGCCGTCCACAACGACCGGGCCCACCACCGCACCGCGCTCACCGCCGAGGAGATCCTCGCCGCCCGGCCGCTGTCGTTCCCGCTCACGGTGCCCATGTGCGCGCCGCTCACCGACGGCGCCGCCGCCGTCGTGGTGTGCGGGCGGCGCGCCCTGGAACGGCTGGCCGGCTCCCGCCGCGCGGTGCGCGTCCTGGCCTGCGTCCTGGGCAGCGGCGTCGAGCGCGAACTCCACGCCGTGGACCGGCACGTGGTGCGCCTGGCCGCCCACCGCGCCTACGAGCAGGCCGGGGTGGGCCCGCAGGACGTCGACGTCGCCGAGGTGCACGACGCGACGGCGTTCAGCGAGATCCAGCTCACCGAACTGCTCGGCCTGTTCGAGCCCGGCACCGGCGGGCCGGCCGCCGCCGCCGGCGTCACCACGCTGGGCGGACGCCTGCCCGTCAACCCGTCCGGCGGCCTGGAGTCCAAGGGGCACCCGCTGGGCGCCACCGGCCTGGCCCAGGTGTACGAGCTGGTGAACCAGCTGCGGGGCGAGGCCGGCGCCCGGCAGGTCCCGCACGCGCGGATCGCGCTGGCGGAGAACGCCGGCGGGTTCTACGCCGGCGAGGAAGCGGTCGCAGCCATCACGCTACTGGGGGTCTGACATGGCAATCATCGATTTCTTCGACCGTGGACGGCGGCTCAACCCGTCGGGTGCCGCCTACGTCGGCGCCGGGCAGACCTGGACGTTCGACGAGGCGGGCCGGCTCTCCTGCCGCATCGCCCACGCGCTGGGACGCGCCGACCTGGCCCGCGAGGCCAAGGCCGGCGTGCTGTCGCCCAACGACCCGCGCGCCTGGATCTGCGTCCTGGGCATCTGGCGCGCCGGCCTGGCCTGGGTCCCGCTCAACCCCGCCCACCCCGCCGGCGAACTGCACCACGTCATCGACGCCTTCGACTGCGAGGTGCTGTTCTACCACCCCTCGATGGCCCCCGTCGTCGCCGAACTCGCGCCCTCGCTGCCCAAGGTGCGCCACTACGTGCGCCTGGACGACGACGGCCCGGCCGGCCGTCCCTCGCCGGCCGGCCACCCCTCGCCGGTCGAACGTCCCTCGCCGGCCGGTCACCCCTCGCTGGCCGCCTGGACGGACGGCCTGCCCGACACCGCGCCCGACGTCCCCTACGACATGGACGACGTCGTCGCCGTCACCTCCACCGGCGGCACCACCGGCCTGCCCAAGGGCGTCATGAACACCCACCGCACCTTCGCGGTCTGCCTGGCCCACTTCCTGATGTCCATGCAGTACCGGGCCGACGAGAGGATCGTCAACCTGGCGGCCCTGCCGATGACCCACGCCTCCGGCGTCTTCAGCCTCGCCGCCACCGCCCGCGGCGCCACCGTCGTCATCCTGCCCAAGGCCGAACCCGCCGCCGTCCTGGACGCCGTCGAACGCCACCGCGTCACCGAGCTCTTCCTCGCCCCCACCGTCGTCTACCGCCTGCTGGAGGCCCCCGAGGTCACCCGCCACGACCTGTCCAGCCTGCGCTACCTCGTCTACGCCGCCGCCCCGATGTCCACCGAGAAACTCCGCCTGGCCATCGACCTGTTCGGCCCCGTCATGACCGAGGCCTACGGCCTCGCCGAGGCCTTCGCCGGCATCTCCTTCATGCGCCCCGAGGAACACCTCGTCGACGGCAGACCCGACCCCGCCCGCCTGGCCTCCTGCGGCCGCCCCAACCCGCTGATCACCGTCGAGATCCACGACGACGACGACAAGGCGCTGCCCCCGGGCACCTCCGGGGAGATCTGCGTGCGCGGCGACCTCGTCATGAAGGGCTACTACAAGGCCCCCGAGAAGACCGCCGAGACCGTCGTCGACGGCTGGCTGCACACCGGCGACATCGGCCACTTCGACCAGGACGGCTACCTGTTCATCACCGACCGCAAGAAGGACATGATCATCTCCGGCGGGCTGAACATCTACCCCAGCGAGATCGAACAGGTCATCTGGGGCCACCCCGCCGTCCAGGACTGCGCCGTGGTCGGCGCCCCCCACCCCGACTGGGGCGAGGCCGCCACCGCCGTCGTCGAGCTCAACCCCGGCGCCCACGCCGACGCCGCCGAACTCATCGCCCTGTGCAAGGCCCGCCTCGGCAGCGTCCGCGCCCCCAAGCACGTCGACTTCGTCGACTCCCTGCCCCGCAGCGCCAACGGCAAGGTCCTCAAGCGCACCATCCGCGACCGGTACTGGTCCGGCCACACCCGCCGGATCTGACCCGCCCGCCCCGGCCACCGGACCCACCCGGGCCGGCCCCCGCCACGGGGGCCGGCCCCGTCCGTTCCCGCCGCCGGCACGGCCGGTGAACAGGGCGGACGTGAGCACCACATGAGCAGCTTGTGGACCGGCGCGGTGAACCGTAGACTCGCCACCGGCGCAAGCGCACAAGATCTCCTTGGCCCCAGATCCGGACGGACCGTCATGTCCGTGCCCTGGCGGCCGCCCGGCCGCTATTCCTGGCCAAAGGAGCAGTCCTTGTCGCGCATCCGCCGCATCCGCCGCCGCAAGGCGGCAGGCACCACCCCGGTCATCAAGCGAACGTCCCGCACGACGCCCCGGCCCGGCCCGGCGGTCACCGGCCTGCCCGTGCAGACCACCTGACCCCCGTCGCGGCCCTGCCCGGCGCCGGCAACCACACGGGGCCCGGCCCCGTGTAGCAGGACCGGACCCCACGTGACCGAAGGAAGAAGGTCGTCCGGCTTGCCCTAGGAAAGTGGGCCGGGCGGCTTTCCCGCCTGTGTCCGCGTCCGCGGACGCGGGCAGGCGCAGGCCACTCTATCGCCAGCGCCTCGGCTTGACATCCACAACTCCCCGCCACGCCACCGACCTTGCGCCTGCGCCCGCCCGCCCCCGGCGACGGCGGGGGCTTGAACCTGACGCCGGTGCCGCCCAGGCCGACGCCCGGCACGTGGGCGAGGGCGGGCGCGGCATCACCGTCACCGTCGTCGACCCGGGCCCCGTCGACACCGACATGAACCCCGCCGGCGGCGACAGCGCCGGCTTCCAGCGCTCCCTCACCGCCCCGGGCCGCTACGGCGAGACCGAGGACGTCGCCGCCGCGGTCGCCTGCCTCGCGGGCCCCGGCGGCCGCTACATCACCGGCACCGCCCTTGCGGTGGACGGCGGTTGCACCGCCTGACGCCGTGTCCGCCCGCCCGGGCGCCCGTGGCGGGGGAGTGGTCCGTCGGGTACGAACCCGCGGGCGTATAGTCGGGACCAAGATCTTGTGAACACGTTCAAGAACTGGGGGGACCGGTGTACCGTCACCGCGTCATGATCTCTGCCGCCGTCGTCGCGGCAGCCGTCGGCTTCGTGCCCGCCACCGCGCAGGCGGCGGCCCCGTCCGCCGGCACCGGCCAGGCCCCGGGCGCCAACGCCCCGGCCGCCCCGGCCGGTTCCGCGACGGACACCGCCGCGCAGGAGACGGCCAAGGCCGCCGCCGCGAAGGCCGCCGCCGCCAAGGACGCCGCGGCGAAGAGCACCGCCGCGAAGGCCGGCAAGGCCGGGGCCGGGACCGGCGCGGCGGGGGCGTTGGCGCCCGGGGCCGCGCCGGCTGCGCAGCAGAGCTACTTCGAGGTGGGGATGGGGACCTCCACCGACAACGCGCACGGCATCGGACTGGCCGCCTCGGTCAGCACCGACCTGCCGGACAGCTACGTCGCCTTCGACATCGACTTCGGCGACGGCTCCACCGTCGTCCACGACTACGCCAAGGCCGGCGATTTCGTGTACTCCAAGTACACGTACGCCGAGGTCGGATCCCACAGGATCACGATCACGGCGACCGACCTGATGACCAGGACGACCGCGACCACGACCAAGGACGTCGTCGTGGACGGCTCCGAGTTCACCCCGACCGCGCCCGCCCGGCTGCTGGACACCCGCGACGGCACCGGCGCCGCGGCCGGCGGGCCCGTCGCCGCGTTCGGCACGACCCGGGTGAAGGTCGCCGGCAACGCCGGCATCCCGGCCGGGGTGAGCGCCGTGGTCCTCAACATCACCGCCACCAACACCGCCGCGCCCGGGCACGTCATCGCGTACGCCTCCGGCAAGGCGCGCCCGGCCACCTCGAACGTCAACTTCGCGGCGGGGCAGACCGTCCCGAACCTGGCGGTCGTGCCGGTCGGCGAGGACGGCTACGTCGAGCTGGCCAACCGCAGCGGCGGCACGGTGGACCTGATCGCCGACGTGACGGGCTACTTCACCCGCTCCGCCGCCAACGGCTACACCTCCGTCAAGCCGTCGCGGCTCGTCGACACCCGCGAGGGCCTGGGCACGGCCCGCGGCCAGGTCGGCGCCCAGAGCACCTTCGGCGTCCAGATCGCCGGCCAGGGCGGCCTGCCCGCCCAGGGCGTCACCGCGGTGGCCCTCAACGTCACCGTGACCGACCCGCAGGGCCCCGGCCACCTCACCGTCTTCCCCGGCGGCCAGGCGCCGTCCACGTCGAACGTCAACTTCGCCGCCGGGCAGACCGTCGCCAACGCGGTGATCGTGCCGGTCGGCCCGGACGGCCGGATCAGCATCCGCAACGGCGCCGCGTTCCCGGCCGACGTGATCGTGGACGTCACCGGCTACTACAGCGCCGACGGCAAGGCCGCCTACCTGCCGGTGGAACCCACCCGCCTGTACGACACGCGCGGCAGCATCCCCCTGCCGCTCGCCGGCCAGGACTACTACCACCAGAGCGTGTGGACGTCCGGCCGGGCGCTGGAGGCCCTCGTCCTGAACGCCACGGTGACCAACCCGCAGGGCAGCGGCCACCTCTCGGTCGCCCCGGACCCGAACACGATCGACGACTACATCGCCGGCAAGGCCGTCCGCCCGACCCCGCCGACCTCCTCCGTCCTGAACTGGACCAAGGACGCCACCGTCGCCAACCTCGTCCAGGCGAGCACCGGCACCACCGGCGTCGTCGACTTCTTCAACCGCGGCTGGCAGCCCACCGACCTGATCGTCGACCTCTTCGGCGCGTACGACAGGAACTGACGCCCGTACGCCACCGGGCCCGCGGCCCCCCCGCCGGGGGGGGGGGGGGGGGGGGTGTTGCGCAGGCACACCCTGGTTGAGATGGGTGGGGGTGTTATTAAAAAATAAAAGACCAACAGAAAAAA
>NZ_JBHJUK010000200.1:0-12494 GCF_042266225.1 Kitasatospora sp. NPDC056181 | reverse complement strand
CCGGCGCCTCTGGGTTTTTATTTAGATCTGTACTGGTTCAGGCGAGCCCCCCCCGGGGCTTTGCGGGGGGGGTCTGGGCCTCACTGCTGTCCGGAGCTTGCCGCAGGGCTCGGTCGGCCCCGGCCGGACCGACCAGCCGGACCGACCGGCCGGGTCGGCCCCCGGCCGGGATCAGCCCAGTTCGAGGCTGCGCAGCACCAGCCCGGTGGCCGGCTTCGGGCCGAAGGAGGTCGACTTGCGGGGCATCGTGACGCCCTGCTCGGCGAGCCGGCGGACCACGCTCTCGCGCACCGGGTGGAGCAGGACCGCGGTGCCCCCGCTCCGGGCGGCCTCGCGCTCCGCGGCCACGGCGGTGTGCAGGTAACCGATGTCGTCCGGGCCGTCGGGGACGCGCCAGGTGTGGTCGAGCAGGGTGGCGTGCAGGACGGTCGCGTCCAGGTGGCGCCACTCCTGCGGCCGGTCCTGCGGCACGGTGGCGTCGAGCAGCTCCTCGTCGGGTTCGCCGACCAGCCAGTACACGCCGTCACCGCCGGTCAGCAGGAAGCTGCTGCCGCCGTGCCGCTTCTGCTCGGCGAGGGACTGCAGCGCGGTGTCCAGCGGGCCGGGCACCTCCTTGACCTGCCAGCGGTCGCCCAGCTTCTCCAGCGCGTCGGCGACCGGCAGCCGGTACAGCACCCGGTGGATCGCCCGTACCTTCAGCGGGTAGCGGGCGGTGTCGACCAGCAGTACCAGGCCGCGGTCCCACGGGCTGCGCGGGAGGTGGCGGTGCTCGCGCTGGAGCCGCAGGTACATCTCCCAGCGGTGGTGGCCGTCGGCGATCAGTGCCCGGCAGGTGGCCAGGTCGCGGCTGATCTCGGCGATCTCGGCGGGGTCGGTGACGGCCCAGAGCCGGTGGTGGGTGCCGTCGGTGGTGGTCGTGGTGAGCAGCGGCTCGTCCTGGACGGCGCGTTCGATCACGCCGGCCGCGCCGCCGTTGCCCCGGTAGGTCAGGAGCAGCGGTTCGAGGTTGGCGCGGGTGGTCCGCATCAGACCGACCCGGTCGGCGACCGGCCGGGGCATCACGTCCTCGTGGGGGAGGACGACGCCGGCCTCGCTGCCGCTGACGGCCAGGGCGCCGATCAGTCCGCGCTGGAGCAGCTCCGGGGAGTCGCCGGTGGCGGGCACGCGCTGCTCGTAGACGTACAGCGCGGGCTCGGGGTCGGCGGCCAGGACGCCCTCCCGTTGCCAGTCGCGCAGCAGCCGGGCCGCGTGCCGGTAACGGGTGTCGCGGTCGGGTCGGTCTCCGGTGTCGTCCGGTTCGGGGCGCGGCAGGATCAGCCGGACCACGTTGTGCGGGTCGGCGGTCTCCAGGTCGAGCCGGCGGCCGGGATCGACGACGTCGTACGGCGGCGAGGTGACCGCAGCCAGTGCGCCGACCCGGTCGGGGACGTATCTGAGGCCACGGAACGGGGAGAGGGACAGACCTGCGGTGGCGACGTGACCGGGATCGCCGGGGCCGCCCTGCGGAGACTCCGCTCCGCTTTCTGCACTGGGGGTGCTCATTCTGGGCATCGTAACCGGGTACGCGTTGTTCAGAGATCGGAACACCCGTGCTGGTCGGTGGGACGGGTGTCGTGACCGGAGGGCGAGGTACGGCGTGAGCGAGCGCAGCGGCGGGCAGGAGCGGGTCGACGGCGGTACCGGGGGCCCGGACGGTCCGGACGGATTCGCGGGCGGCGAGGGCCCCGGCGGCGGTCCCGCCGGGGGCGGGGTCCCGGCGCAGGGGCGGGCGGGGGAGCCCGTGGGTGACGTGTACGAGTGGTTCCGCCGGGGCGGCAAGCTGCTGGCGCAGGGGCACCCGGCGGCGGCCGAGCAGCTGCTCGCGAGGGCGGCCGCGGCGGAGCCGCACTCGCGCAGCATCCGGGAGACGCTGGCGAGAGCGCAGTTCGACGCGGGTTCGTACGCGGCGGCGCTGGAGAACTTCCGGGCCGTCGCCCTGGCCGATCCGTCGGACGACTACGCTCAGTTCGGGTGGGGCGTCGCGGCGGCGCGGCTGGGCGACTTCGAGACGTCGGCCGAGCACCTGGCACTGGCCGTGGCGATGCGGCCGGAGACCGACCACTACCGGGCCGCGCTCCGGCAGACCCGGGCCACCCTGGCGGCGCGCGCCGGGGCGTTCGGACCGCTGCTGCCGGGGGCGCCGGGGTACCTGGAGCCTCCGGAGGCCACGCCCGGCACGGGCGGTGCGGACGGCCGGGACGCCCGGGACGACCGGGACGACCGGGACCGCACGGATGACACGGATGACGGGGATCGACGCAGTGAATGAGGTAGAGCAGGCATGACCGAGACGGCCACCACCGCGCGACGGACCGCCCCAGGCGGGAGCGGGCTCCCGCTGACCGAGGCGTACGACACGGCGCTGCTGGACCTCGACGGTGTCGTGTACGCCGGGCCCGACGCGATCGAGCACGCGGTGGACTCGCTGGCGTCCGCCCGGACGACCGGGATGCGGCTGGCGTACGTGACCAACAACGCCTCCCGCCCGCCCCGCGTGGTGGCCGCGCACCTGACCGACCTCGGTGTGCCGGCCGAGCCCGCCGATGTGATCAACTCCGCGCAGGCGGCGGCCCGGGTCGTCTCCGAGAAGGTCCCGGCCGGGGCGAAGGTCCTGGTGGTGGGAGGCCTCGGCCTGGAGGAGGCGTTGGCCGAACGCGGTCTGGTGGCCGTCCGCACGCTGGCCGAGGAGCCGCTCGCGGTGGTCCAGGGCTTCGACCCCTCGGTGGGCTGGCAGCAGCTGGCGGAGGCCTCGTTCGCGATCCAGAGCGGGCTGCCGTGGGTGGCGTCCAACCTGGACCTGACGGTGCCGCAGGCGCGCGGCATCGCGCCGGGCAACGGCACGCTGGTCGCGGCGGTGCGGGCGGCGACGGGTGTGGAGCCGGAGGTCGCGGGCAAGCCGCTGCCGCCGATGCACCGTGAGACGGTGCTGCGCACGGGTGCGCGGCGGGCGCTGGTGGTCGGGGACCGGCTGGACACCGACATCGAGGGCGCGTTCAACGGCGGGGTGGACAGCCTGCTGGTCTTCACCGGGGTGACGACGGCGGCGCAGCTGCTGGCGGCGCCGGTGGAGCACCGGCCGACGTACGTGTCGGCGGACCTGCGCGGGCTGCTCGTGCCGCACCCGGAGGTGGCCGGACAGCCGGGTGGCGGCTTCGCCTGCGGCGGCTGGCTCGCGGTGGCGCAGGACGGCGAGCTGCGGTTCGAGGCCACCGGTGAGAACCGTTGGGACGGGCTGCGGGCGCTCTGCGCGGCGGCGTGGACGGCACTGGACGCCGACGGCGTGCCGGTGGACGGCCGGAAGGCGCTGGCCGAGCTGGCCTTCTGAGTCCCTGGGAGGGCCATCCGGCCTTCTGACCCAGGAGGAAGTTCCGGTCCCCGGGGGAGTGCCGGTCCTCGCGGGAGGCGAAGCCGGCCGGACGGGTCCCGGGAATCGGGAGGGGTCCGGCCGGGTGCCGGGTGTCGGGTCAGAGCAGGGTGCGCAGCCGCAGCAGGTCGCGGAAGCCCGCCTCCAGCCTGACCCGGCCACCGGCCCAGGCGGAGGCGAAGTTGAGCCGACCGCCGACCATGTCGACCAGGTCGTCGCTGCTCATCGTGAGCCGGATCTCGGCCTTCTGGGCGGGGGCGCCGGGAGCCTGGGTGACGTCCTGGATGCGGCCGTCGCGGAGACGGCCGGTGAAGGTCACGTCGAGATCGGTGATCCGGCAGGTGAGCGAGCGGTCGAGGGCGGCGGCCTTGCGGACGTTCCCGGTGGAGTTCGCCATGTTCCGGCTGAGCTGCTCCAGTGCCGTGCGGCACTCCTCGGCGTTGGCCATGGCGGTTGGTCCACTCCCTGTGCGGCGGAGACTGTGGTGGTGCGGGGCCACGGTACCGCAGGAGGGTTTTGGCGGTAGCGTCGTCTGTGGGGTGCCCGGAACGGTCCGGGCACCGACGGCGACGGAGCGATGCGCGCAGGCGCTAAGGAGGCACCCGGATGCTGCCGAAGACGGTGCGGGGAGCGGTTGAGGTCGCCGCCGGGCTGGTGGAGGAGGTCGGCAAGCGGGTCGTCGGGACGGCGGCCGGGCTGCTGGAGAAGAGCGGGGTCGACGTCGCGGAGGTGGAGCGCCGGCTGGGCGGGCAGTTCCCGCCGTCCGCCCAGTCGCTGCAGACGCTGGCCGAGGAGGCCGTGACCGCCGGGCGGGCCGGGGTGGACCTCGCCGTCGGGGTGGCGCGCGGCGAGGTCGAGAAGGCCTTCGAGCGGGTCGGCGACCAGGTGACCAAGGTCGGCGTGGTGCTCGCGTACCTGGAGAGCAAGCTGCGCGAGGTCGAGGAGGACGGTGACGGGCCGGCGGCGGGGCCGCAGGCCGGGGCCGGGGAGCCCGGGCCGGCGCCGCGGGCCGACGGGCTGTTCGGGCAGGGCTGGGAGCGCGAGGACGAGCCGGTGGCGTCCGCGCCGGTGGTGGCCGAGCGGGTCGAGGTCGACGCGCCGGTGGAGGTCGATCCGCCGGTGCCGCCGACCCGGGCGGAGCGGGTGCGGGAAGCGGCGGCGGAGGAGCGGCCGCAGAAGGCCCCGGCGAAGGGGACGGCCACCGCCAAGCCCGCGGCCGGGAGGACGACCGGCAAGAAGACCGCCGACGGGAAGTCGGTGGCCGGGGCGGCGGCCACCAACGGCGCCGTCACCAAGAAGGCTGTCAGCAAGAAGACGACTGCCAAGAAGGCGGCTACCAAGACGACGACCACCGGGACAGCGACTGCCAAGAAGGCGACCGCCAAGAAGGCGACCGCCGGAAGTACGGCCACCAGGAAGACGAGCACCAGGAAGGCCACAGCGCCGGAGGCGTCGGCCGGGCGGTCGGCCACGAAGAAGACCACCGCCCGGAAGACCGGCGGCGCGAAGAAGCCGGAACAGCCCGGTGCCTGACCTCGACCCGGCCCCGGGGGCCTACGACCCGGCCCCCGCGGCCCTCGGCCCGGCCGACGGCGAACCGCTCCCACTGGGCGTCGGGCTCGCCCCGACCGGCCACCCCGCCGTCGACGCCGGGCTGGCCCGGCTGGAGGCGTTGGACGGGGTGCCGACCGAGGCGCACGTCGCGGTGTACGAAGATGTTCACCAGCGGCTCACCGACACGCTGGCCGCGCTCGACCGGGAATGACCCGCGGGGAACGCCCCCGCCGGGAAACCACCCGCAGAACCACCTGTAGGAGCTGAACACCAGTGGCAGTGGCACGACGCCGTCTCGACGCGGAGCTGGTCCGCCGCAAGCTGGCCCGGTCGCGGGAGCACGCGTCCGAGCTGATCGCGGCCGGCCGGGTGACCGTCGGCGGCACCACCGCGACCAAGCCGGCCACCCAGGTGGAGACCTCGGCGGCGGTCGTGGTGGCCAAGGACGAGAACGACCCCGACTACGTCTCGCGCGGCGGCCACAAGCTGGCCGGCGCCTTCGCCGCGTTCGTGCCGCAGGGCCTGGTGGTCGAGGGCCGCCGGGCGCTGGACGCGGGCGCGTCCACCGGCGGCTTCACCGACGTGCTGCTGCGCGCCGGGGCGGCCCACGTGCTGGCGGTGGACGTCGGCTACGGCCAGCTGGCCTGGTCGCTGCAGAGCGACGACCGGGTGACCGTGATGGACCGCACCAACGTGCGCGAGCTGACCCTGGACGTGATCGGCGGGACGCCGGTCGACCTGGTGGTCGGCGACCTCTCGTTCATCTCGCTCGGCCTGGTGCTGCCCGCGCTGGCCGGCTGCGCCGCCGAGGACGCGGACCTGATGCTGATGGTCAAGCCGCAGTTCGAGATCGGCAAGGAGCGGCTCGGCAGCGGCGGCGTGGTGCGGAGCCCGCAGCTGCGCGCGGAGATGGTGCGCCAGGTCGCGGGGCAGGCGTGGGAGCTCGGGCTGGGTGTGCGGGCGGTCACCGCGAGCCCGCTGCCGGGCCCGTCGGGGAACGTCGAGTACTTCCTCTGGCTGCGCAGGGACGCCCCGCAGTTGGACCCGGCGGAGGCGGACCGGGCCGTCGCGGAGGGCCCCCGATAGGGTGCTCTGCGGACGTCCGGTCCATCATGCTGGGTGACGCGGCCGAACCGGGCCGAGGGTGACCCGGCAGGCGTAGGGAGAGGGCAGCGGGCATGAGTGATGAACGTACGGTCTTCCTGATCGCGCACACCGGCCGCGAGGCGGCGCTGCGCAGTGTCGAGGGGCTGGTGCACGGCCTGCTGAAGGCGGGGATCAGAATCCGGCTGCTGGCGGCCGAGGCGGTGGACCTGGATCTGCCGGACGGCGTCGAGCGCGTGGCCGGGGGGCCGGGTGCGGCGGACGGCTGCGAGCTGATCCTCGTCGCGGGCGGGGACGGGACGCTGCTGCGCGGTGCGGAGCTGGCACGCGAGCACGGGCTGCCGATGCTCGGCATCAACCTGGGCCGGGTCGGCTTCCTCGCGGAGGCGGAGCGGGACGATCTCGCGGTGGTGGTCGAGCGGGTGGTCGACGCCGACTACGAGGTCGAGGAGCGGATGACCCTCGACGTGATCGTCCGGACCAACGGCGATGTGGTGCACCACGACTGGGCGTTGAACGAGGCGTCGATCGAGAAGGCGTCCCGGGAGCGGATGCTGGAGGTGGTGACCGAGGTGGACGGCCGCCCGGTCTCCAACTTCGGCTGCGACGGGGTGGTCTGCGCGACGCCGACCGGTTCGACGGCGTACGCGTTCTCCGGTGGCGGGCCGGTGGTCTGGCCGGAGGTGGAGGCGCTGCTGATGGTGCCGATCAGCGCCCATGCGCTGTTCGCCCGGCCGCTGGTGACCTCGCCGGACTCGGTGCTGGCGGTGGAGGTGCAGCCGAAGACCCCGCACGGGGTGCTCTGGTGTGACGGCCGCCGTTCGGTCGAACTTCCCGCCGGGGCGCGGGTGGAGGTCCGCCGGGGGCAGACGCCGGTGCGGCTGGCGCGGCTGCACCGGGCGCCGTTCACCGACCGCCTGGTGGCCAAGTTCGCGCTGCCGGTGACGGGTTGGCGCGGGCGGGCGGAGACGCACTGAACTTCGCTCCAGCCGCGGTGAACTGACCGCCAGTCAGACCGCGAGCGGCTGGCTGTCGTCGGCGGCGTCGCTCCACCGGCCGCCGGCGACAGCCCGGTCGGCGAGCTCGGCGAGACGCTCGACGGCGGCGGGAACGGCCGGGACGGGCAGGGTGAGCGGGATCCGGATGTGGTGCTCGAACGCGCCGTCCGACCCGAAGCGGTTTCCGGCCGCGATCCGCACGCCGGCGTGCTCACCGGCCAGGGCCAGCGCCGCGCCGGAGACGTCGCCGGTGGAGACCCAGAGCGCGAGCCCGCCGGGAGGCATGGCGTAGTGCCAGTCCGGCAGGCGGGTGCGCAGCGCGTCGGCGAAGGCGTCGGCGGTGGCCCGCAGCCGGTCCAGCTGGTGGGCGCGGACGGCCGCCAACGGCTCGCCCAGCAGCTCGGCGGCGATCAGCTGGTCCAGGACCGGGGCGCCGACGTCGCTGTAGACCCGCTCGGAGGCCAGCCGCCGGACCAGGGCGGGTGCGGCCCGGACCCAGCCGATCCGCAGGCCGCCCCAGAGCAGCTTGCCGGCCGAGCCGACCGTGACCACCTGGGCGGAGCGGTCCAGCGCGGCCGTCGGGCGGGGCAGTGGCGCGCCGTCCGGGAGGCCCCAGCCGAGTTCGGCGGTGGTCTCGTCGACCAGGACGACGGTGCCGGCGGCGCGGGCGGCGGCCAGCAGTTCGCGCCGCTGCTCCTCGGTGACCAGGGCGCCGGTCGGGTTGTGGAAGTCCGGGATCACGTAGGCGGCCCTGGGCGCGGCGCCGTGCAGCACCCGGCGCCACTCGGGGAGGTCCCACTCCGGCTGCCGGTCCGGGCCGCCCGGCCGGGCGTACGGGACGGGGACGAGGCGGGCGTCGCCCCGGCGCAGCGCCTGGAGGGTGTGCGCGTAGCTGGGCGCCTCGACGGCGACCCGGTCGCCGCGGCCGATCAGCGCCCGCTGGACGAGGTGCAGGCCGCCCATCGCGCCGATGGTGATCAGGATCTGGTCGGGGGTGGTCGGCAGTCCGCGCTCGGTGTAGCGGCGGGCCACCGCCTCGCGCAGCACCGGGACGCCGGTGGGGAAGTGGCCGTGCCCGGCGGCGTACGCGGGCAGCTGCTCGACGGCCCGGGCGGCGGCCGCGCCGAGGAAGGGCTGCGGGGCGGGCAGGGCGGCGACGCCGAGGTCCAGGGTGCGGCCCTGCTCGTCCGGCGGCACCGGGTGCAGGGCGTCGCCGGGCGGTGGCGCGCCCTCGGGCAGGGCGGTCCAGCTGCCGGAGCCGCGCCGGCTGTGCAGGTAGCCCTCGGTGCGCAGGGCCTCGTACGCGGTGGCCACGGTGGTGCGGCTGAGCCGCAGGGCGAGGGCCAGCTCGCGTTCGGCGGGCAGGCGGGCGCCGACCGGCAGCCGGCCTTCGGAGACGAGCAGCCGGATCCGGCCGGCCAGGGTCCGGTAGGCGGGCCGGCGGGTGCCGGCCGGCTCGGGCAGCCGGGCGGTGGAGAGCAGCCGGGCGAGTGCGGCGGCGGTGACGGTGGTGTGCCAGTCGGCCATGACAGTCAAGTCCACTTGCTTGGAATTGGCCCTGGAGCGGGCTTCATTGGCCTGGCCATCATGACAGGGCGGCCGTCGAGTCCGCCACCACCGGGCGCGGAACCCCGGGGTGCAGCACCACCCGCAGGAGACCCCGATGGCCACCACGACCACGCCGACGCCCCCCACAGCCCCCGCCGCCCCGCAGAGCCCGGCCCCCGCCGCCCCGCAGAGCCCGGCCCCCGCCGTCCCGCAGGGCCCGGCCCCCGCCGCCCCGCAGAGCCCGGCCCTCGCCACCCGCCTGCTCGGCGACACCCACGCGCTGGGCCGCCGGCTCCCGCAGCTCGCCGTCGGGCTCTGGCTGTACGGGGCGAGCATGGCGCTGATGCTGAGCTCCGGGCTCGGCCTCGACCCGTGGGACGTCTTCCACCAGGGCCTCCAGCGCACCGCGGGCCTCTCGGTGGGTGCCTGGGTCACCATCTGCGGTGCCCTCGTCCTGCTGTTCTGGATCCCGCTGCGCCAGCGCCCCGGCCTCGGCACCGTCGCCAACGTGCTGGTGATCGGCGCGGCGATGGACCTCACCCTGCGGGTGGCCGGCGCGCCCGGCCCGCTGCCGGCCCGGATCGCGCTGATGGCCGGCGCGATCGTGCTGAACGGCCTGGCCACCGGCCTCTACATCGGCGCCCGCTTCGGATCCGGCCCGCGCGACGGCCTGATGACCGGCCTGCACCGGCGCACCGGCCGCTCGCTGCGGCTGATCCGGACCGGTATCGAACTGACCGTCCTGGCCGCCGGACTCCTGCTCGGCGGCACCGCCGGGATCGGGACCGTCGCGTACGCGCTGGCCATCGGCCCGCTGGCGCAGTTCTTCCTGCCGTGGTGCACCGTGCCCACCGCGGCGCAAACCTCCCGGAAGGGATGAACTTGCGGGCGGAGAGTTGTCGCTCGTCGCGCGCCGGGGGTGGAACCTCGTAAGGTCGTCACCGTGTTGGACGAGATGCGGATACGGGATCTTGGGGTCATCGACGACGCGGTGGTCGAACTGGCTCCCGGCTTCACCGCCGTGACCGGTGAGACCGGCGCCGGCAAGACGATGGTGGTGACCAGCCTCGGGCTGCTGCTCGGCGGCCGCGCCGACCCGGGCCTGGTGCGGAACGGGACCGGGCGCGCGGTCGTCGAGGGCCGCCTCGAACTGCCCGCCGGCTCCCCGGTGGCGGCCCGCGCCGTCGAGGCCGGCGCCGAACTGGACGACGGCGCGCTGCTGATCAGCCGGACCGTCTCCGCCGAGGGCCGCTCCCGGGCGTTCGTCGGCGGCCGGGCCGTGCCGGTCGGGCTCCTCGCCGAACTCGGCGAGGACCTGATCGCCGTCCACGGCCAGACCGACCAGCAGCGGCTGCTCCGCCCGGCCCGCCAGCGCGGCGCGCTGGACCGGTACGCGGGCGAGGCGGTGGCCGAGCCGCTGGCCCGGTACCGCGAGGTCTACCGCCGGCTGCGCGACGTCTCCGCCACCCTGGAGGAGCTGACCACCCGGGCCCGCGAGCGCGCCCAGGAGGCCGACCTGCTCCGCTTCGGCCTGGACGAGGTCGCCGCGGCCGAGCCGGTGGCCGGCGAGGACGCCGAGCTGGGCGCCGAGGCCGAGCGGCTCGGCCACGCCGACGCGCTCTCCTCCGCCGCCACCCTCGCCCACGCCGCACTGGCCGGCGACCCGGCCGACCCGGAGGCGCTGGACGCGGGCACCCTGCTCGCGCAGTCCCGCCGCGCCCTGGAGGCCGTCCGCCACCACGACGAGCGCCTCGCCGCCCTCGCCGACCGGCTGAACGAGGTCGGCTACCTGCTGGCCGACGTCGCCGGCGACCTGGCGGGCTACGCCGACGACCTGGACGCCGACCCCGTCCGGCTGGCCGCCGTGGAGGACCGCCGGGCCGTGCTGGCCCAGCTGCTGCGCAAGTACGGCGGCCCGGAGAACTCCCTGGCCGAGGTGCTGGCCTGGGCCGAGGCCGGCTCCGCCCGGCTCGTCGAGCTCGACGGCGACGACGAGCGGATCGACGAGCTGGGCGCCCAGGAGACCGTGCTGCGCGCCGAGTTGGCCGATCTGGCGGCCGAGGTCTCGGCCGCCCGCCAGGCCGCCGCAGGTCGCTTCGCCGAGGCCGTCTCCGCGGAGCTGGCGGAACTCGCGATGCCCCACGCCCGGGTGACCTTCTCGATCAGCCAGGTCGACGACCTGTCCGGGATCGAGGTCGAGGGCCGCACCGTCGCCTACGGCCAGCACGGCGTGGACGAGGTCGAGGTGCTGCTCGCCCCGCACCCCGGCGCCCAGCCCCGCCCGATCGCCAAGGGCGCCTCCGGGGGTGAGCTGTCCCGCGTGATGCTCGCCGTCGAGGTGGTCTTCGCCGGCGCCGACCCCGTCCCCACCTACCTGTTCGACGAGGTGGACGCCGGCGTCGGCGGCAAGGCCGCGGTCGAGATCGGCCGCCGCCTCGCCAAACTGGCCGAGTCGGCCCAGGTCGTGGTGGTCACCCACCTCCCCCAGGTGGCGGCCTTCGCCGACCGGCACCTGGTGGTGGAGAAGACCAACGACGGCACCGTGACCCGCAGCGGCGTCAAGGTGCTGAACGACGAGGAGCGGGTCCGCGAGCTCTCCCGGATGCTGGCGGGCCTGGAGGACTCCGAGCTCGGCCGGGCCCACGCGGAGGAGCTGCTGGCCGCCGCCAGAGCCCCCCGCCACCGGTAGCCGGCCCCGGCGGCCCCCGCGGACCCACGGCGACGCGCCCCGGCGGCGCCGACTGTCCAAGAGGGCCGCCGACCTGGCATGGTGGCGGCTGGACACTGGCTTTCCAGTCCCGAGCGCCGCTGGCGGGAGATCCTCGCACCGCGGCGCGTGAACCTGATCGAGTCGGATGCGAGACGACGTGGACCATTCCGCCGCCCGGGCTGCCGCGGCCGCCCCAGAACCGGGTCAGCTGCACGTGGTGCTCGTCCTGGCCGCCAGTACCGGCGGCATCGGTGCGCACGTGCGCTCCCTGGCCCAGGGCCTGGTCGCGCACGGGGTGACCGTGACGGTCTGCGCGCCCGCCGGTACGGACGCCCTGTTCGGCTTCTCCCGCACCGGCGCCAGATTCCACCTGGTCGACATCACCCCCACCGCGGGCGCCCGCAGCGACGCCGCCGCGATCGGCGAGCTGCGCCGCGCCTTCACCGGCGCCGACGTGGTGCACGCCCACGGCCTGCGCGCCGGGCTCCTCTCCGACCTCGCGCTGCGCACCGCCGGCCGCTTCCCGGGCCTGCGCCCGGAGACCCCGCTCGTGGTCACCTCACACCACGCGCTGCTGGCCACCGGCATGGAGCGGCGGCTCCAGCGGCTGATGGAGCGCCGGGTGGCGCGCGCCGCCGACCTGGTGCTGGGCGCCTCCTCCGACCTGGTGGCCCGGGCCCGCGAGCTGGGCGCCACCGATGCCCGGCTCGGGCCGGTCGCCGCCCCGCCGATGCCGGAGGGCCGGCTGGAGCGGGCCGAGGCCCGCGCCGCGCTGCTCGGCGACGGCCCGGACCGCCCGCTGGTGCTGGCGGTCGGCCGACTCGTCCCGCAGAAGGCGTTCGGGCTGCTGCTGGACGCCGCCCGCGAACTGGCCGCCCTGGACCCGGAGCCGCTGCTGCTGCTCGCCGGGGACGGCCCCGAGGCCGCCGGGCTGCGTGAGCGGGTGGCCGCCGAGAAACTGCCCGTCCGCCTGCTCGGCTACCGCACCGACGTACCGGACCTGCTGGCCGCCGCCGACGTGGTGGTGGTCCCCAGCCGCTGGGAGGCCCGCTCGCTGGTGGTCCAGGAGGCGATGCGGGCCGGCGTGCCGGTGGTCGCCACCGCCGTCGGGGGCGGCCCCCCAATGGTCGGGGGGGCCCCCCGGGGGGGGGCCGGCCGCGCACCGGCCCCCCACCGC
>NZ_JBHJUK010000199.1:8712-12512 GCF_042266225.1 Kitasatospora sp. NPDC056181 | reverse complement strand
CTGCTCTACACCGCCTTCGCCGTCTTCGTGACGGTGAGGCAGTTCGACTCCGCGGACGCGATCTTCAGCCCGTGGATCATCGTCTACGGAATACCGCAGTTCCTGGTCTGGGGCATCGGCCTGCTCGTCGCCGCGCGCTCCTACGCGGCACGCACCTGGTCGAGGCGCTGATCCGTGTCCGCCGTCGTCGCCGTCGTCGCCGTCACCGTCGGCGGTGCCACCTCGTCGCCCCGCCTCCCCCGCCCGATCAGCAGCCGCATCAGCCCGAGCTGCGCCAGCGCGCCCACCGTCATGCCGGCCCAGAGTCCGTTCACGCCGAGCGGGCCGGAGAGGGCGGCGCCGGCCGCGAGCTGGAGGGCGAGGCCGAGGAGGACGGCGGGGACCAGGCGGCGGCCGGCGCCGGTGGCCTGGTGGACACCGCCGAGGGCGACCACCAGCGCGTACGGGAGCAGGTAGAGGCCGGCCATCCGCAGGAAGCCGACGGACTGCCCGGCCACCGCCGGGTCGTCCGTGAACAGCGCGGTGACCGGTCCGGCCAGGACCGCGCAGAGGACCGCCGCACCCGCGCCGAGGCCGCCGGCAAGGCGGGCGGTGTCCCGGCCGAGGCCGCGCAGCGCGGCGGTGTCGCCCGCGCCGGCGAGCCGGGCGGCCTCGATGGAGGCGGCCTGCCGGACGGCGTAGAACGCCATGGTGACGATCAGCAGCACGCGGTACCCGACGCCGTAGCCGGCGACCGCCGGGACACCGAACACGGCGACCAGGCCGAGCTGCACCGTGCCGACACCCATCCGGGCGGTGAAGTCGAGCCCGAACGAGGCCCCGGCCGCGATGATCCGACGGGCGTCCGCACCGAGCCCGCCGCGTGACGCTGGCAGCCGGCGGCCCCGCCGCAGGAGCAGGGTCACGGCGAGGGCGATGGCGCGCGAGAGGGCCAGGGCGAGCGCCCCACCGGTCACGCCGAGCGCCGGGAGCGGGCCGGGGCCGAGGATCAGCAGCGGATCCAGGACGAGCAGCAGGCCGTTGGAGAGCAGGGCCGTCCGCATCGGGGTGCGGGTGTCGCCGCGGCCCTTGAAGAGCTCGTCGGCGACGCGCTGGGCGAAGAAGAGCCCGAAGGCGGGGAAGGCCACCGTGAACCAGTCCGCGGCCAGGCCCGCGGCGGGGCCGTCCAGGAAGGCGCCCGCGATCTCCTCCCGCAGCAGGAATCCGGGAACGGCGATCGCGAGGCTGCCCGCGGCGCAGAGCCGCCAGGCGGCCCGCTCGGTGCGGCCCGCGGACGCCGGATCGCCGGCGCCGACGGCGCGCGACAGCCGGACGGTGGTGCCGCAGGAGACCACCAGCACCAGGCCGAGCAGCAGGTTCTCCAGGGTGCCCGCCAGGGTGACGGCGGCGACGGCGGCTCCGCCGAGGCCGGCCACCCAGACGGTGCCGATGACCGAGGCGATGACCCCGGAGAGCAGTTCGCCGTAGACCGGTCCGGCCAGTGCCAACAGCCTCGGCAGGTGTCCTCGCATGGGTGTCCCCCGTCTTCCGGATCGTTCGTCGCTCATTGCCTCGAATAGAGATACCTCGAATCGATACACCTCGGCAAGAGGTAAAGTGTCGCCCGCACGGAGCGTGCGACGACGGAAAGGCTTCGACTGTGCTGACCCTCGCGATCCTCGGCTTCCTGCACGACGAGCCACTGCACGGCTACGAGTTGAAGTCCCGGATCACCGGCCTCACCGGCCACATCCGGCCGGTCAGCGACGGCGCGCTCTACCCCGCCATCGCGCGACTGGAGAAGGCGGGGCTGCTGGCACGCCGCAGCGAGCCGGGCAGCGGCGCCGCGCCGCGCCAGGTACTGGAACTGACCGCCGACGGCCGGGCCGAACTGGAACGCCGGTTGGCCGACCCCGCCGAGGCCGAGATCTCCGACCAGATCCGCTTCTTCACCGTCGCGGCCTTCCTCGACCGCCTCGCCGACCCGGCCTGCCAGGCCGCCGTGCTGCGGCGCCGGCTGGCGTTCCTGGAGACGCCGAGCAGCTTCTTCTACGACGCCGACGGCCGGCCCGTCACCGCCGAGCAGGAGCGGAACCCGTTCCGGCGCGGCATGCTGCTGGTCGCGCGCGCCTCCGGGGCGGCCGAGCGGGCCTGGCTGAGCGAGACCATCGCGGAGCTGGAGGGCGGGCCGGCCGCCTGAGGACGGAGGGCCAGGTCAGGCAGGGTCCGCACCCCGGTCCGCGCCCCCGGTCCGCACCCGGCGCCGGCACGGTCACGGCTCTCGCGCCGCAGCGGCGGACCGGTCGTACACCGGGGCAAATTGCCCCTTCCGCACCAGGCGCAACAGCGCCGCACCGTGGCTATGATGATCCGCCTCACACCACGGCGCACCGCCGCGGGGTGAACCGCATGCGCCGGGCCATGCCCGCACCCATGGAGGCCGCCGTGCC
The DNA here is from genome assembly GCF_042266225.1 of Kitasatospora sp. NPDC056181. Lineage (NCBI taxonomy): Bacteria > Bacillati > Actinomycetota > Actinomycetes > Kitasatosporales > Streptomycetaceae > Kitasatospora > Kitasatospora sp. NPDC056181. The sequence goes on along the minus strand of NZ_JBHJUK010000199.1, from coordinate 10,083 downwards.
CGTTGCCGACACCGAAACCGCCCGCCCGGCGCATCCGAACCGCGACGCCATCCCCGGCTGGTTCTTCAAGGTCGACCAGGAGGCCTTCGGGCGGTTCCTCACCGCGCAGAGCGAAGCCGGCCACAGCGGCGACCTTCTCGAACTCGGCACCTATCTCGGCCGCAGCGCCGTTCTGCTCGGCGACCACCTCCGGCCGGGCGAGCAGCTGACCGTCTGCGACCTGTTCGACTCCGAGGCGGGTGACGCCGACAACGCCGCCGAGATGGCGATGTCCTACCGCAAGACCCTCACCAGGACGGCCTTCGAGGCCAACTACCTTGCGTTCCACGCCCAGTTGCCGGTGATCGTGCAGGCCCCCACGTCGGTGCTGGCGGACGGCCGGATCCCGGACGGCAGCTGCCGCTTCGTCCACATCGACGCCTCGCACCTCTACGAGCACGTGGCCGGGGACATCGCGGTGGCCCGGGCGGCGCTGGCCGAGGACGGGCTGGTCGCGCTGGACGACTACCGCTCGGAGCACACCCCGGGTGTCTCCGCCGCGGTCTGGCAGGCGGTCTTCACCGGCGGACTGCGGCCGGTCCTGCTCACCCCGATGAAGTTCTACGGGACGTGGGGCGACGCCGAGGCCGCCCAGCGGACCCTGCTCGCCCGGGACTGGCGGGCCGAGGGCTACACGGTGGACGAGGACACCATCGCGGGCGCCCGGGTACTGCGGCTGAACCACCGGTCGAAGCCCGCCTCGGAGGCGGCGCGCCGCTCGGCCCCGCGCCGGCTCGCCCTGGACCTGCTGCCGCCGGTCGCCACCCGCGCGGCCCGCCGGGCGCTGCGGGCGCTGCGAAGCCGCCGGGCCGTGCAGCGGGTCCGGGCGGCGGCCTGAGCCGGCCCGCTCCCCCGGGCCGGGTGGCGGGGGCGGGCGGAGCGGATCGGTAGGCTGTCGCGGTGCGCCGACCGAGCTCCGCTCCCCCCGCCCCGCCGACCCGCCGCGAGCCGCGCCGGTGAGCGCCTTCGTCCCGCCGGAGCCGCCGGCCTTCGCCGCCGCCTCGCCGCGCGAGCGCGTCGCGCGGCTGGTCACCGAGGTGCTGGCGCCCGCCAATCTGGTCATCGCACTGCTGCTGCTCGTCGGCGCCCACAGCACCGCGGACTGGTCGGGGGCCGGCTGGGGTCTGCTGGCGGCGTTGTTCTGCGGGGTGGTGCCGATCGGCCTGATCGCGCTCGGAGTACGACGCGGCGCGCTGACGGACAAGCACATCCGGATCCGCCGCCAACGGGTGGTGCCGATGGCCGCGAGCCTGTTGTCGGTGGTGGCGGGGCTGACGCTGCTCCGCGTGCTGCACGCGCCCGCGGACGTCGGTGCGCTGGTCGTCGCGATGC